>CAZGNQ010000433.1:0-2611 GCA_964527285.1 uncultured Hyphomicrobiales bacterium
GTTGATGCCAACCGCGAATCGCAGCAAGAGCCATTTGGGAAAACTCCACATCTTTAGGTATCGTTCGGAGATCAACCGTGGCGATCGATATTGTTCGCCTGATTGCAGGAAGCGATCACGACCTCATCCGTGAACTGTTGGCCGCTCTCGCCCCAGAGCAAGCAGCAAGGATTGATTGGACTCTGAGCGGCCGGTCGCTTGGCTCGGCAGTACAAGAATCCGTCAGCGAAAACGCGCACGCGTGGGTGCGACTGCAACAGATCGCCGCTCTTGCCCGGCACGGCAGCAAACCGTTAATTCGCTCAGTCCTCTACTCCGATCGGGCATTGCGCCACGAATTCGATCAACTCGGCGGCGGGATGGAAACGGCGGCTATCTGGCTGGCTCTGCAGAGCGATGAGCTTTTCGAGTATTGCCTTTCAGCGCTCCACGTCGATCAAGGGCTCAACAAGCGATCATGGAAGGCTTTCCGGGTCAGACGTTCGAACGGAATGACAGTGTCGTTCGAGCCAGAGCGACTGAGACGCTTTGAGGGGCTCGTACGCGAGGCGATCCATGCTTCTCCTTCTTTCGACTCTCCCGGCAATCTTGAAACCCATCATTTCAGCCGGGTCGTCTTCCCCGAACAGACGCACAGCCGTCGCTCGCTGGAACAGGTCACGGTCTTTGCGGAAGCGCGCATGGTGACTGAGGAGGTGTTCGTGGAGACCCGTGTCCAGACAAAGGTTCGGGCCAAGGTCGACAACATCTCGGTGCTGTTCGACCGCGAACGAAACGAACTCGATGTTGTGACGATTGGTGGCAGGCGCTTCATCGAAAGCGTGGCTGAAGCATTTTTTGTAGCGTTTTCAGATCGGAATCCCGCGCTCGAACCGTTGATCCGGCGTGAGATCAACTTCACGAAGCTCTCAAGTCCCTTCAAACCGACTCTCGACGATCAATCGCGCTTCATCCGGGCCAAGATCGACGAGATCAGGGTGCTCTCGCCTGGCGGCGCGCTCTACACGTTTGACGCCAGAAAGCATCGCGAAACCGACCTCGACGTATACGATATTGCCCGAAAGGACTTTGGCAACCGGAGCCCATTCGAGCAACACGGATGGACCGTGGTGGGCGCACGCGTGATTCTGTTTGCGGTGCCCTCGAAGCCGCATCTGAAACCGAAGATGCGCGCGGTGGAACTGAAGCCAAATGGACGCACCAATCTAAGAGAGCAGGACGACACCGACCGCTACATCGCCGACGAACTCTTCACGGGTTGGGGGCTCCTCGCACGCCACGAGGTTCAGCATGATGACGACTGAACCGCTCGCTCTCCTCGAGGCCCTGTTGAGCCATTCCGGTAATAATATCATAGCTCATCAATTCACCTCAGCGGACCGCCTGTCGCCGATGGTGAAAGCCGGATGGCTGGTGCCGAGTAGCCGTGCCGACGCAACTCTTTGCGTGGTGTGTGATGACACGCACATGGCTGAGGTCATTTGCGTCAATGAAGAAACACTTGGCGTATGCCGGCGGACAGGCGAGACGTTCCTGTTGTCGTGGGCCTGCTCCCTTTATCGGGTTGATGGCGATGCCTTCGCACGTTCGCTCGCCGCAGCGTTCCAGCTTGACGGCAATACGCGGCCCCTGCGCGGCTTTAAGACTGTCTGGAAGCTCGGCACGCGTCGGCTCGAGGACATGGCGATCGTTTTTTTCTTGGTGCCCCGCTTTGATGGGATCGACGCGGCGAATACGATCCTTGAAGCCGTTGCACAGCAGGCGCGCGCCATGACCTCGGTGCTGATCGTCGCCGACGACATTGACACGGTGGATGTGTTGCCAAGGCACATTATCGTTCGTCTACGCGATGTCGTAGCAATGGATGAGGACGGTAACATGAGCGCTGACACAGACAATCTGTTCTTCCAGATCTTTCCCCAAGTGCCGAAGCCGCAACGTCCTGGTCGCCCACCCGAACAGCAGAAACGTATTCTTGCTTTGTTGGATGATTTGGCAGAAGAGGGCGTCATCATTGACACCTCCAATTCAACATGGCGCCTTGTGCGGGACAAGTTCATGGAGCGCTACCCCAAAGCAAGTGCGCCTGCCAAAGGCACCGTAAGGACAGCCGTCAGTGCATGGCAAGAGAAACGCCAGTAGGGGCCGCAGCTTCCCTAGGCATCCAGCCCGTCGTGAGGGTTCGACCTCGCGCTGTCCTGTCTTCCCCGAGTTCCTGGTTCCTGATCCACCGACTGCGCTCATGGGGCCGCACATCTACGGCCTTCCCGCCCACAATGACAACGGTCAGCCGTACAGCGCGGATAATCGTACGGGTTCACAAACGCAGCCAAACCCTCGGTCGGCCGTAACCGGTCGGACAATCTTTCGCCTCATGTGAAGCTGCGTCTTGGTAACCGGTCACGAACTGGTCAGAAACTCGCAGCTTTTTCTGACCACCCATCACGCGGTTGATGTTCGCCCGTGTAGAGACAGACACGAGTGAACGGCGATGACGGAATTTCACAAGGCGCCAACGCGCAATTCAACGCCAGACCGGATCGCGGTGTCGCCCGCCGAAGCGGCTCGGCTTTCCGGCATTGGCCGGACCAAGCTTTATCAGGCGCTGAAT
>CAZGNQ010000434.1:0-2607 GCA_964527285.1 uncultured Hyphomicrobiales bacterium
GACCCGCAGGACGTGGGGCCTGAGATGACGGCGACGTCCATGTTCGGCGATACGCCAAGCAAGCTGTTTGTTGCCAAGGCGAAGGAGCACTATCAACACGGCAAGTTCGGCCATGCCGAACGTTACTACCGCAAGGCCATCGAGGTGGATTCGAAGAACGCCGAAGCCTGGCTCGGTCTCGCGGCGTCTTATGATCGGCTGCGCCGTTTCGACCTTGCCGAGCGGGCCTACAACAATCTCGCGGGGCTGACCGGCTACACGCCAACCGTTCTCAACAATCTCGGTTACCACTACATGCTGCGCGGCGATCTCGACAAGGCGCGGCATACCCTGGAAGCCGCCTATCGGCATGCCCCAAACCATCCGCAGATCCAGAGGAACTTGGAACTCCTGAATTCCTGGCACGATGTGCCGGATAGCGCTGGCATTCAGGCTGGCTGAGCACGGACAGAGGACAAGTGCGGATGACGGATGTCGTCGCGACTATCGTGCCGTTTGCTTTCATTGCGTGCCTCGCGTGCGCGGCGATCACGGACATCCGCTCAATGCGCATCCCGAATTGGGTCTCACTTGCGCTATTGGCGCTGTTCGCCGTGTCCGCCGCGGCTGGGACGGTAGCAGCGCCCCAGGCCCATCTGCTGGTCGCGCTGGCTGTGCTAGTCGTCACCTTTACGTTGTTCGCCGCGAACTGGCTCGGCGCGGGCGACGCCAAGCTGCTGGCGGCCCTGGCGCTGTGGATGGGGCCACAGCACATAGCGCCGTTCCTCGCCCTCGTGGCCATCCTCGGCGGCATGTTCGCGGCAATGCTGCTCACCGCGCACTGGCTGAGCCAACGATACGCGCTGCTGAGCCATTACGCGGTTTTCGCCCGCTCGTCCGAATGGATGCGCGCGGGCAAGCTGCCCTACGGCGTGCCAATTTGTGTGGCCGCAGCCGCATTGAGCCCTTCGCTGTTTTGAGCCTCCGATGAGCCAGACCGCTTGGATAAGCCGATGATTGAGAACCGCCCCGCGCGGGCCATCCCTCACAAGCTGACCAAGCCCATTCCTCACCACCCTGATTGGGGCGATGCCGAATACGCGGCAGAGATTCTTGCCCGGATCGAACTGCTTCTGGCCCATTATGAAATCGACGTCGACAACCTGAGATCGCAGGACGACGCGGTGGACGCGTTGTGTCGCGTGCTTTTCGACTGGGTGCCGGGTCTGCGCGCGGAGCACATGTTGCGCCCCGTGGCGTCCGCCCCGGCCGGCGCTGTTTTCGGTGACGCGGCCGATGCTAGGCGGCCGGGCGTCGCGCAGCCGGTGTCCAGCCGCCTCGACGAGGCGCTGCGGCAATACCGCACGATGGACCCGAAGCAGAGCCGGCGGGAGGAGTTGCAGCGCTTTATTGAGCGCAGCGTTGCGGTCGATGTGGCGCGGGCAAGGAAGCATCGTCATGCCGAGACGGGCGAGCGATAAGGGCGCGTCCCTGCCGCCAGATACGATTGCTTCGCAAAATCTTGGAAATTCCTTATACTTTAAGGAATGATTGGCTCGTGCTGCGGTCCGCCAAGTGCGGCGGCTTTCGCGCAGGTTCGCGGTGGCGGCACCAGACACAAACTGGCCATCCCAAGGGATATTCGTTTGGACAGCTATAGAACTGCTTTCGTGCTTCAGGAACTGGGCAGCATTCTCGCGCTCAGAGCGTCGATAAAGCGCGAAGCCGACCGCGGAAGCCTGGAACGGATCTGGATCTCTTACGAAGGGCGCGAGGGATCACGGACTGTACTGTTCGAGCGGTTGGACATTACGCCCACGCTTCAGGGCCGGCTAATCGAGGCGCTTGGTCAGGTCGCCCAACAACTCGCCGAGGACCTGAATACCCGCAGCAGTATCTTGATCGACCTCTCGCACGTTATCGATAAGACCGAATAAACTCCGCGTCACGGCGCCGATGCTTTGTCCGGATGTGAGGTTTTAAACGGGCCTTACCCTCAGCTCGGACTGAGCTTGGGGTAAGAGCAGTCGGCTCATTGCCACCCACTGCCTCGATCAGTGCCAAGTGAATCGCCACTTGCATCGGGTGGCCAGGGCCAGGTTGCAGCCGTATCCGCGGCCGACCAGGCCGTCCCCGATATCAGGTCCTGTGCCCGCGAAAAATTCCCGGCAAACGCGATGCTGCCCGCGTACTCCCTTTCGATGAGCGCGCTGATGGCGGAGGCCTTGTCGTGTAGCTCGCCGAGAAACGCTGTGTTCGGCCCGCGAGCGGACCCTGCGGCGTTAGGAAGATCGATGGTCGCAGCCTGTGAAGGCCCCGTACTTTCTTTTGCTTTGGGCATGTGAACTACCTCACACAGTATTGTGGACTGAGAGAGAGCGAGACTAAGTGTACTGGCGAAAGATGCAACCCTCAGGTGTGAACAGCGGGGATATCCTCAACTGGTCTGCACCCACGACACGAAACCAGGTCGATCACGCCGGTCCGCCTTTTCGCAGTTCTTGGAAGTGGAACGGAAGCTGATTTTGAGTGAGCCTGATGTAGCAGAGGTTCAGACGGCGGGCGACTGCTTCGAGGCGCAAGCGGAACAAGAAACCTGACCCCGGCAGGATCCCTGATCTGCAGTGA
>CAZGNQ010000435.1:0-2602 GCA_964527285.1 uncultured Hyphomicrobiales bacterium
AGCCGGTTGACCGCCGGGATCCACTTGTTGCGCATGGTCTCGGCCTTGAGCATGGCGTCGTGGCCGCGGAAGCCCTTGACCTCGAGGACGAGCGTCGTGGGCGTCTCGGTGTCCAGGCGGACGAGGAAGTCGGGCAGATAGCGGCGCGGCTCGCCCTCGACCAGATACGGCACCTCAAAGCCAAGGTTATGGTTCTTGGCGTAGGCCGCGACCTTCGGGTGATCCTCGATCAGGCGCGCGAGCTTTGCCTCCCAGTCGCCGTCGGTGATGATCCAGTTGATGTGGCTGCGGTCCGGGCGGGGCCAGTAGCGGGTGGCCTTGGAGGTGTTGAAGTTGACGTTGTGGGTTGAGCCGGTCGGCGTGTAGGGATCGAGCACCGCCCGCAGGACCGGTTCGCCATCGCGCTCGCAGCTGATTGCGTTCAAGATGAGATCGCAGACCTCATCGGCGATCTGCCGATAGACCAGTTGCGCCTTTTGCAGCCCGCCCTTCAGGATCAGCTTGTCTGACTTCAGCCATTCGCGGACGATCTGTTTCGTGCGCGGGAACAAATGCATCTTGGACTGTTCATTCGCGTCGCGCAGTTTCTGGTTCACCATGTGCATGGCGATCTTCGCGGCGATCGTCGCGTCGCGCACCTTCCCCAGATGCTCCAGCGTGATATGCGCAGGCTCGCCCACAATGCCCTGCATCACGACCTCTGACGCCCCCGCCTTCTCTGGCGTCAGGACGTACGGCTCCAGCCTGGAGAAGTCGACCTCAAGGCGTTCATCCGGCAGTTCGGCGCGGTAGCCCTCCACCCTCGGGAAGCTGATCTCCAGATGGTCGCGCTCCGGCGTCATGGCGCGCACCTGCACGACCTGGCGCGGTTTCTGCGGCGGCGCTGGGCGCGGCTGGTCGGAGAAGTTCAGCCCGTCGATGCCCATGATGTCGGCGTATTCCGGGCGGAAAAGCTTGTGCCCCGTGACCGGATCCGGCTCAGGCGCCGGGTCATAACTCATGCGCCGCAGCGCGCGGCCGACGACCTGCTCGCAGATCAGCCGCGTCCCAAAGGCGCGCAGACCCAGGATGTGCGTGACGTTGTTGGCGTCCCAACCTTCGGTCAGCATGGAAACCGAGACCACACAGCGGACCTGCTCGCCGAGCCGCCCTTCCTTGCCAACCGTGTTCATCACCTCGCGCAGCAGTGTCGCTTCGTCGATCTGCTCGCTGCCCTGTCCGCGCGTTGCCATCTCGCGCCGAAAAGCGGCGATCTCGTCGGCGTGTGCGTCGCGGAACGCCTTGTCGATGTCGCCGCCGGCTTCCAGCGCTTCGCTGTCGATCAGGATGGTGCGCGGCCGCGCCAGACGGTTGCCTTGGGCGTCGAAATTGGAGAACAGTTTGCAGCGGCCCGGAACAGTCTCGTTCGAACCGCTTTCACTCTCTCTTTGGAATCCGGCGATATAGTCCCGGACAAGCTCTGAGTTGGTGGTGTTGTTGCACACCACGATAAAGACCGGCGGGATGCCGACTTCGGCCTCTTCCCACTCGCGATAGGTCTTCTCGTAATGGCCATAGAGCGCGTCGATCGCCGTCTGCAGCTCCAGCGGAAGCTTCAACGGGTCCGGCTTGCTTTCGCCCCGCTGCTTTCGCGGCATCTTGTTGCGGATTGTCGGCCACAGGTTCCGGTAGAGCGGTTCCGGACGGCCGGGCACATTGTCCGCCACCGGCACGCGCGGCAGCTTGACGATGCCGCATTCGATGGCGTCCATCAGCGAGAAGTCGCTCGCCACCCATGGGAACAGCGTGCCCTCGACCCAACCGGAGCCTGAGAGAAAGAAGGGCGTGGCCGAAAGATCATAGACGGTCCGCACGCCGACATGCCGGTTGGCGGCCTCGATGCCGGAGATCCACAGCCGCGCGGCCTCGCGGTTCTCTTCAACTTCCTTCTTTTCGTCGGAGGTGAGGCGGCGATTTTCCTCGCTGTTGGTCGGCCGTTCGCGGTAGCAGTGGTGGGCTTCGTCGTTGATGACCGTGATCGGGCCGACGCTGAGCAGTTCGCCCATCACCCGCCGGAGCATTTCGCCTTCGGTTTCTTCGGTCTGCAGTTCCGCGCCGTGTCCCTCCAGCGCGGCGCGCGTGCCCTTGGTGAGCGAAAACTGATCCTTGAGCTTGAAGGCGTGATAGTTGGTGATGACGATCTTCGCCTTGCCCATCTCCGCCATCATGTCGGACGGGACGAGGTTCATGCGGCGATAATAGTTGTCCGCCTCCGACGGCATGAGCACGCGCAGGCGGTCGCGGATCGTGATCCCCGGCGTCACGATCAGGAAGCCTTTCCCGAAAGCCTTGGCGTTCGGCGAGCGCACCGCATTCAGCGTTTGCCAGGCCATCAACATCGCCATCACAGTCGTCTTGCCCGCGCCCGTGGCAAGCTTCAGCGCGATGCGGAAGAGATCAGGGTTCGCCGCATCGTTAGCGGCCTTCAGCCACTCGAGAAAGCGGCGCCCGCGCTTGCCCATTTTCGGGGCGACTTCGGCCAGCCAGATAGCCACCTCGACCGCCTCCACCTGACAGAAGAACGGGCGGATCGGGCGCGTTTCGTCCGCCTGAAGCGCCCGCC
>CAZGNQ010000436.1:0-2591 GCA_964527285.1 uncultured Hyphomicrobiales bacterium
TTCGGTTTTCATCAACGTCCCTGATACCGGTCGCAGCGATCAGTGGTGCGGCCACCCGCCCATAGCGCGCCGAACCTGCGCTCGCCGCCACGCGATCTCTAGCGCACCGGTGGCCCTGAACAAAGGCGCATTTCAGCCACCGGTGGCATTGCCGCCCCGTCGCTAAAGCGGGCCGATTTGTTCGAAGCTGGCCCCGTTCGCAGGCGGGTTGCACGGCCAAAGCGTGCTCTGGTGCGACAAAACTGGTGAAAATCAGCGCACCAGAGCCGGAGCGAGCGGCAGATCGGCAGCCGACGAGGTGCGAGGCCGCCGCCCGGCGATCGCTCAGGCACCTCGGCGTTGCGTGGCGCCCTTACGCTTCAGACGACCCGAACGTCAGCGCAAACAAATCAGCGCGCAGCGCCGCCAAATCACCGCGCGCCACAAGACGATCAACCAAGTCATGCGTCGCCCGCCAGATCGGCAGCGCCCGCACCAAGAGGTCACGCCCGTCATCTGTCAGCTCCAGGCGCCGACCGCGCCGATCCTGACGGTCCGCAACAACGCGCAGCAGCCCGCGCCGCTCCAGTGGCTTGACCGCCGCCGTCAAGGTGGTGCGATCCATCGCCAGCAACTGCGCCACATCACCCATGCGTGGCGGCTGGGGACGGTTCAGTGCGATCAGCAACGAATACTGCCCGTTGGTCAGCCCCAACGGCTTCAAGGCATCGTCGAAACGCCGGCCAATTGCGCGCGCTGCACGCTGAAGGTGAAGACACAGGCAACGGTCACGGACTTCGTGGGTGGTCGTCAGGGGCAGGTCGTCTCTCATGGTCATATGTGGGGCGGTGCCGGATAATCTGCATTGACCTCAACTGCAAAACGCCTTTACGTTGATATCAACGTAAAGGCGTACGCGCCGGTCGTCCACACACACCGGCAGTCGGAGGTGAAAATGACGCGGTACACGACCAAGAATGACGGTCTCACGCTCTCCCTCGCGCGCACGATTGCAGCCCCGCGCGCAGCCGTCTGGCGCTGCTGGAGTGAGCCTGACCTGCTCAAACAGTGGTATTGCCCCAAGCCGTGGGCCGTGACGCACGTCGACATGGAGGTCCGGCCCGGCGGCCGAATGAACATGACGATGTCCGGACCAGGTGGCGAGAAGATTAATCTGGTGGGTTGTTTTCTTGACGTCGCGCGGGGGCGGCGGCTCGTGTTCACGGACGGCTACGCGGAAGGCCTTATGCCACGCGAGAACGCCTTCATGACGGGCAGCGTCACCCTCAATGACACACCCGAGGGCGGCACTGAAATGGTCTGGTCGGCGCGCCACGCGAGCGCGGCCGATACGGAAAAGCATCTCGCCATGGGTTTTGAGGCCGGCTGGGGGGCTGCGTCGGACCAGCTCGACGAACTGGCGCGGAGCATCGCAGGCGCGCCGGCCACATCTGGCGCCGCGCTCGACCTGCGCGCCAAGGTGCGCACGTGCCTGTGGTTTGATGGCAACGGCCATGAGGCAGCGGCCTTCTATGTCTCACTGCTGCCCGGAAGCTTCATGGAGACCGCGGTCGCACCGCTGGCCGACACACCACCGCTGGTCGTGGAGTTCACACTCGCTGGTGCCCCATACATGATCCTGAACGGTGGGTCCGGACACCCCCACACGCCTGCCGCATCGATTTCCGTGCTCACCCGCGACCAGGGCGAAACCGACGCATTGTGGGCCAGGCTCCTTGACGACGGCGGCACGCCCGGGCGTTGCGGCTGGCTGATCGATCGGTTCGGGGTGTCCTGGCAGATTGTGCCGGAGGCGCTGCCCCGGCTGCTTGCCAGCCCAGACAAAGCGTCAGCCGCACGGGTCCAATCGGCGATGATGGCGATGGACCGGATCAGCATTGCCAGACTGGAGGCCGCCTTTCGCGGGACGGCCTGATACGACGGATGTTGTGAGAGGATGAAACCATGACCTACGTAGATGGATTTCTTGCTGCCGTGCCGGAAGAGAATAAAGAAAACTATCGCGACCATGCCATGAAGGCCGCTCAACTCTTCAAGGAGTTTGGCGCGCTTTCAGTGGTCGAATGCTGGGGTGACGACGTGCCGGAGGGCAAGCTCAATTCGCTCCATACCGCTGTGATGCGCAAAGAGGGTGAGGCGGTCGTCTTTTCCTGGATCACCTGGCCGGACAAGGCAACACGCGACGCGGGGTGGGAGAAAATCATCAAGGATCCGCGCATGCAGCCGGACGTCAATCCGATGCCATTTGACGGCAAGCGCATGATCTATGGCGGCTTTGAGATGATTCTTGAGATATAGCCCGCGCGCTCTGAGGGTCTGGCGCGGCGCGGTTTTTCGGCAACCGTGCTGTTTTTTGAACAAGCGCTGCGCGCTTGGTTCCGCGGCTCAGCCGCGGGCCGCAGTCGCGGCCTCAGCGCGCAAGCGCGCTGAAGTGGAGACCCGAAATAAACGTGTCGAAGATTTCAGCATTCCACTTCATCAGCGTAGCGTAGCGCGTGACAACGCGCCGGCGCTTTGCGCCGAAAAACAAAAAAGCGCAGCGTAGCGTAGGCGCCAAGCGGCGCCCGCGGCTTTGCCGCGAAAAACAAAAA
>CAZGNQ010000437.1:0-2587 GCA_964527285.1 uncultured Hyphomicrobiales bacterium
GACGATGCGTTGTACGGTGGTGGCCAGCATGACCATTTGTACGGCGGTGCCGGCGATGACCAACTCAATGGCGGATACGGCAACGACACGCTAAACGGGGAATATGGCGACGACACGCTGTTGGGCGGAAATGGCAACGATGTCATTTACTTCTCGCCGGGCAACGACGTTGTCGACGGCGAGGACGACTTCGACGTCCTCATGCTGTCGCTGGCCCGGTCTGATTACACGATCAAGCTCCTCTCGGAGAATACGGTCGAAATCACCGACGGTGCGAACACCAGTATCGTCAGTAATGTTGAGGCGTTCGATTTCGCGGATGGCAGGGTCGCTATTGCCGACGTGGCGACACGCCCGAATGCAGCGCCAACCGCCGCCGACGATAAGGCTCACGGTGCAACGAACAGCCCACTAATCATCGATGTTCTTGCCAACGATACGGATGCCGAGGGCGATCCGTTAGAGGTGATCGCTGTCGGCACAGCCCAATCCGGGTCCGTGTCCATTAATGTCGAAGGCCATCTCGTCTATTCCCATAACGGCAGCGCCAACCTCAACGACAGCTTCACCTACACGGTGGCAGATGACCATGGCGGTACGTCGACAGCCACCGTCGAGGTGACACTATCGCGGGCGAGCAAAGAGGGTTCGGCGGGGAATGACGAACTCGTGGCGGATGTGGGCGGCACCACGGTCCTTTCCGGCGAAGGTGGTGACGACACCCTGAACGCCTCCCAAGCCAACGGGTCGACGCTGTATGGCGGCGATGGCGACGATCAGTTTTTTGGCTCGCAGTGGGGCGACGACATCGCTTATGGCGGTTCCGGCAATGACCTCTTCTACGGCTATTGGGGCGCTGACCGGTTCGAGGGTGGCAAGGGTCACGATGTTGCCTATGGCGGGGCCCATGACGACGAGTTGTATGGCGGCGCGGGCAATGACCTCTTGAACGGAGAGTACGGAAGCGACGCCATCTTTGGCGGCAAGGGTGACGACCTCATTATCGCATCGCCGGGCGACGACACCGTGAACGGCGGCTCGGGTCACGATACCGTCCGCTACGACGAAACCTATAGCGACGTCACCATCACCCGGGACGGCGCAAAAATTCGGGTCGTCAATGAAGCCGGCGACGAAAGCGTCTACTCTAGTATCGAGACGATCAATTTCGCCGACGGCTGCTACAAGGTCGAGACGGCGCAGTTCATCGCAGGCCCACCACCCGCCCCTGCCCAACCGGCAGGCGGGTCGGGCGGCAGTTACCAGCCGCCTAACGGCAGTGGGATCGTCTACGCACCGACGGTACCGGTCGCCGAGGCGGCGGGCGAGATCGTAGGGCTCAAGGTTCAACAAGCGGACGCGAACGGCACCGATTGGCTGACCTTTGGTCAGGCGTTCGTCGCTGGCGACGTGATGCCCAATGACGGCTTGGCCGTGCGTATCGACGGTGTCGACGTACCCGTCCAGATGGACGTCAAACGCACGCACGATGACGGTTCGGTCCGGCACGCCGTGCTGACCTTCGAAGTCCCAGCCGGGGTCACCGACAGTGACGCAATGCTGATCCGGAGCACGCCGCGGTCAGAGGATGCGGTCGGCATTGACGATATTCTCAATGGCGCGGGTCTCGACCTCCAGGTTCACGTCGATATCGACGGCAAGGCCCACCAAATCGACGCAAAGACCGCCTTGGCTCAGGCGATTGCAGAGGGAACCGCCCAAACCTGGCTTGAAGGTCCAGACGTCAGCGAGTTTGGCTTTGAGGTCGAGGTAACGGATCTCTTGACCTTGCATCTAGACGTACGCGCCTATGCCGACGGCCACGTGCGGACGGATGTCACCTTCGCCAACGATAAGACGTTGCGGCCAGACCTCGCGACACTTCGCTACGACGCGAGCATCGTCAATCACGGTGTGGAGGTGGTGCAACACCAAGACCTCGATCATTTCCGGCAAACCCGATGGCATGAAGTGGTTGAAAGTGAACCCGGCAGCGACGCCCGCGTGGTCTTCGATGTCGACTATCTGATCGAAAGCGGAGCGCTGCCGACGATTGATACAACGGTGGGCGTGCGCGACGAGACGCTGTCGATCACCGACCAAAAGCTGGCCAGCGCCGATACGGGGCCCATGGGCAATGCCCTGATTATGAAAGGCATGGGCACGACCGGCATGCGCGACGACATTGGCCCCCTGACGGCTTGGGATACGCGGTATCTCATCAGCCAAGATACGCGCGCCGAGGCGGCGATGCTGGCCAATGCCGATGCTGCGGGCTCAGTCCCCTGGCATTGGCGCGATGAGAACACGGGTGGTGTGGTCTCGATTGACGACTATCCCGACATCTCCACGCTGCTTCCCGATCCCGATGGACCGATCCCTGCCGGAATCAAATTCGACACCAACGGGTGGCATCTGGACACCGCGCACCAGCCGTCGCTGAGTTATCTCCCTTACTTGCTGACGGGTGACCGCTATCACCTCGAAAACCTGCAAGCGCAGGCCAATTTCGAGTTGCTCTTGAATAACCCGGGGCGGCGGGCGGGTCCGCGCCGGCCGCTACGTCGCTCCGGGCGTCTATGTCGAG
>CAZGNQ010000438.1:0-2583 GCA_964527285.1 uncultured Hyphomicrobiales bacterium
GTGCCCGGCAACATCATCCTGCGCCAACGCGGCACCAAGTGGCACCCGGGCAACAATGTCGGCATGGGCCGGGACCACACGATCTTCGCCAAGATCGACGGGCATGTCGCCTTCCGCCGCAAGGCCGGCGGCAGGACCTATGTTTCCGTTCTGCCGGCCGCGCCGGTGGAAACGGTCGAGGACGCACCGGCCGTGGCAGCCGAGTGACGGCGCGGTCGAGCGCGTGACCCGGGGTCGACCCGGCACCGCTCACACCAGTTTCGATCATCCTGAGAAGCGGAGCCCACGGCTCCGCTTTTTTTTTGTGGCCGGCACCGTCCCACGCCACTCGGAATTCGACGTTTCGTGACCTGCTTCACATACCGATACTGGATCTCACGGCGATAAGAGGCGCCGTGAACGGCGGCGGTCCGGTGGGGCCGTCGGTGGTTCGCTTCACGGCCAGAATCCCTCGTGCGTCGGCGATCGGGAGATCACGCGATCGTAGCGAGCAGACCTGGCCGTGATACCGTCGCGCGCAGGAGACGACAGGGGATCGACACGAGCCTTCGGGGCCCCACGCAACCGAGATCGCGCAGGCATCCGATCGGCCGACACCACGGCCATGCCGCGCCTACGGTCGACCAAGAACAGACAGGGGAGAGTGACCATGCCCAATGTGAACCCTGGGACATGCCAAGCCGCTCTTTGGATCAAGGGCAAGGAGTTGGCCGCCAAGAAGGGACTCGCGACGCGAATCTGGCACTCGAAGTCTCTCGACATGGTCCGGCGCCGACGGTTCGGCAAGATGGCGACCCGGGGGCTGCAGGGCAGCCTCCACGTCGCCGGTGCGGCGGTGCCCGTGGTGGCCCCCCTGCAGGGCGGCGCCCGTATCGGCTTCGGTTTGCGGGGCGTCGCGCGCTGGGGTGCGGGCAAGGCGAACAGCTGGGCGCAGACGACCATCGCCAAGCGCATCTATGCGCGTCCGAAGAACTCCGCAGAGACGATAAAGCGCGATATCAAGGTTATCTACACCAGCAGAAAGATAAACCTGGCCCGATGGGATTCATACCGCTGGAAGATTGCCCATGCGGCGGAAGAGCTGAACAAGGCAATGAAGGACCTCAAAGCAAATCAGAATGACTCCGCCTCGATCTGCCATCTCTATCTAAACGCCTATACCAAGTATATCCGGTTGCAGAATAGAATTACACTCATGGAATCGGCAATGAATGAGATGATCTACCTGACGGACCGGATCAAAGACTGGATCAAGCAACAAGCACGGAACGGCGGGCATACGCCGATCGGCCATCGTCTGATGGCGGAATCGAAGAAGATCGAGAATCTCGAAGGCGCCTTCAATGACTTGAGCCTCCATTATTGTTGCGACAAGGATTTGTGCGCTTTCGGTAGCAGAGGCAAGACGTGGCAAGCCATTCAGAGTGGCCGGAAGGACGCCAACGTCAAAGTCTCCCGGCGTTTCATGATCGACGCCATCGAGCCAGTTGGACCGAAGAACATAAAAAACATCGACCAGGCCGCGATCGACGGTTTCGAACGCGAAGACAGTTTTGATGACGACATGTAGTGTTGATCTACGACGAGATTGAACTCCTAACCAGAAGGAAGCGATACGATGGTCATATCGACACTCGACTCCAGGATTAAGACGCGCGCCCTCCAACTCGCGCAGAACAAGAACAAGAGCCGCGCCAAGCGTATCTGGCACTCGCACACCATGGACGTGTTCCGCCGCAAGCGGTGGAGTCATCTCGGTGTGAAGGTCGTTCAAGGAGGACTGGCCGTCACGTCCGTGCTCGTCCCGCCCCTGGCGCCCGTGACCGGCTTCATCAGCGCGGGCGCCAGCGCGGCGCAGCAGGCGGGTCTTCGCGCGCACGCCAAATACAAATCCGGCGCCGATGGCGCGAGCAACGCTCAGTTTCTGAAATATGCCTTGAAATCACTCGATGTCGATTACTAGGATGGTTACCGATGGAAAGTCGCGCACGCGATGCACGACCTGCGGAAGACGGACAAGGAACTGGACGAAAATCTGGAGACCACCCACTCGATCTGCCACCTGTATGTCCGCGCCAACATGAAATGGCACCGCGCGGAACGGCGCTTGGACCGCATGGAACAAGCGATGGAGCAAATGCAGCGGATCATTTCATCCTATCGAACATGGGTCGCGGAAGTACAGCAGAGCGTCGACACGTCGGGATGCGGGAAATACTTGGAACGAGAGAGCCTCAGGATCCAGAATATGGAACCTCCGTACCACCATTTGGATTACCATTTTTGTTGCAAGAAGGAAGCCTGTGTCTTCGGGAAAGACAGTGCCATCTGGAACAAGATTCAGAAGGAGAAAAAGAAAGCCAAGATACAGGCCAAGGTCAAGCCGCTGAAGGATCTGCCACCCATCCCGGCTGATCTGCTCGATCCGGGCCTGATCCGCCGGCAGAAAGCCCAGACCTTCGTCGCGGGCTTGAACGACTGAGGCACCGATCGGACGCCCGCTGCTCCGAACGGAGCGGGTGCGGGCTCCCCGCGTGCCGCGCGCGCGTCGGCGTGTTATCCCCGGGCTCATGAAGTTCCTCT
>CAZGNQ010000439.1:0-2562 GCA_964527285.1 uncultured Hyphomicrobiales bacterium
CCTGGCGGCACGTCTGGTGCGTCGACGACCAACGATCCCAGTCCTGGTGCACTCACGCCTGATAACCCTGCACAAGGTGGACCGACATCCGGCGGGTTGGGCAGTGAAACAGGCCTTATCCTCCCGCGCTTTGCATCCTTGAAGAGCAACCGTGTGAACGTGCGCCGCGGGCCAAGCACACAATATCCGATCAGTTGGGTCTTCACACGCGCGGGCCTGCCGATCGAGATTGTGTCGGAGGTGGAAGGCTGGCGCCAGATCCGTGACAGCGAAGGCGCATCCGGCTGGATCTATGCACCGCTCCTGTCGCGTCGGCGCACGGCGCTCATCGCCCCCTGGCAAGCGCGTCCGGTGAGCACGACCCGCGCGTCCACCGCGCAACGGCCCGCGCAAGCAGGCACGCCGCGAGAGGCGGCCGCCTCGTCCAAACGCAACGCCCAGGACGTCGCGCCTGCCAATGATGCAGGGCAAAGCCCGGACGCGCGCGCCCTGCAGACCATGCACGCCAATGGCTCGGGCAGCGCGCGCGTCGTTGCGCGGATTGAGCCGGGCGCCCGGGTCGACCTGCGCAGTTGCACGGGCACGTGGTGCGCCATCACGGCAGGAGACATCTCGGGTTGGGTGCGCCAGGATCACCTCTGGGGCATTTATCCGGGCGAAGAACTGGAGTGAGCCACCGCCCGTCAACCGGGCGTGACGACCTGGCCGCAGCGCTCACCCGCTTGTCACCGATGCCCGGAACACTGTAGCGAGCTGGCTCGGTGTGGGACCGTATGCCGTCCCCTGACGACTTGATCCGACTGGCCAAACGAGAATTCCGATTGAGCGACACTGACCGCGATGCCCGCATTGGCCCCGAGCCTCTGAGTGCCGTGTTGCCGGCGCTGGCGGCCGTGGGTGCCATCGCCTCGATCGCGGCGATCAACTGGGTGGCCAACGCCAGCGATGCACCCGCGCCCGCCAACAGGCGCAGGGCGGCGGCGGCCATCCGCGACCTGGAAAAGGTCTGTACCGGGCTGGAGGACACGTTTGCCCGGCTGTCACGCTTTTTTGCCATGTACGTTGGAGAGCGCGGCGGCATGAGCACACCGCTCAAATTCGGCGTTTACGGGCTGAAGCTGCCGCAAGCCTCGTTCCCGATGTTCCAGGCGCTGCTGAGCGACGCCACGGGCGCGCTCGCTGACGCCAATCAGACGAGTTTTGAGCTCATGTGCCTGATCGAGGACGGGGCACTCGAGCCACCTGAGGACTTCTACTTCGCACTGGGCGAAGTGCAGGAGACGCTGAGCGTGTTGATCCGCGAACGCAGCACGCTTCAGGAGACCCTCGACGAAGGGCTTGCCCTGAGCCGACGCCTGACAGGGCTGGTCCGCGAGTTGAAAGCCCACCGCACGATCTGAATTCCGTCACCGCTGCGCACCGCGACCTGCGACCCAAGCGCGACGGTCACGCAAACGCGCTCTGTCCGCGCCAGCCCGCGTCTATCGGACCGGTTGAGTGTTGTCGGGTCCATTGTTAGCTGCACTGCACAACGCTCAAGTGAATGTGCCACGCCCTGCTTGTGCGGCTGGCATGACCTTGATCGACAACTTGCCGCTGCATCGTTCGCATTGGGTGAGCCCACCTGAAGCGGACGAGATCTAGAGCTTGTCCGGCTCGAGCGGGAATGCCGGACAATCCCTAGGTGTTGGTTTC
Source organism: uncultured Hyphomicrobiales bacterium (assembly GCA_964527285.1). Classification (GTDB taxonomy): domain Bacteria; phylum Pseudomonadota; class Alphaproteobacteria; order Rhizobiales; family CAZGNQ01; genus CAZGNQ01. Next base: position 1,696 of record CAZGNQ010000439.1, read on the forward strand.
TTCGTTCATCTTTCGCCTCAGGTGAACTGACCTGAAGCGGACGAACTCTAGGATCGGGACACACGCGATGGTTCAGCTCACGCTGCCCAAGAACTCCAAAATCTCAAAGGGCAAGACCTGGAACCAGCCGGGCCCCGACACAAAGCCGTTCAAGATTTACCGCTGGAACCCGGACGACGGCAAAGGTCCGCGCGTCGACACCTATCACGTCGACACAAAGAATTGCGGCCCCATGGTTCTGGACGCGCTGTTCAAGATCAAGAACGAGATCGACTCCACGCTCACCTTCCGCCGCTCATGTCGCGAGGGCATCTGCGGTTCGTGCTCCATGAACATCGATGGCACGAATACGTTGGCGTGCCTGAAGAGCATCAAGGACGTGAAGGGCGCGGTCAGCATTTATCCGTTGCCGCATATGCGGGTGACCAAAGACCTCGTTCCGGACATGACGAATTTCTACGCCCAGCACCGCTCCGTTGAGCCATGGCTGCAGACGGTCTCGTTGGAGCCGCAGCGGGAATGGCGCCAGAGCCGGGAAGACCGCGAGAAACTCGACGGCCTCTACGAGTGCATTCTGTGCGCCTGCTGCTCGGCATCCTGCCCGAGCTATTGGTGGAATTCCGACCGCTATCTTGGCCCCGCAATCCTGCTGCAGGCCTACCGCTGGGTGATTGACAGCCGGGATGAAAAAACGGGAGAGCGGCTCGACAATCTGGAAGATCCGTTCCGGCTCTACCGGTGCCACACGATCCTGAACTGCTCCAAGGCGTGCCCGAAAGGCCTGAACCCGGCCAAGGCCATTGCCGAGCTTAAGAAAATGATGGTTGAGCGCCGCATCTGATCGGGAGCGCGCTGCCACGAACAAGG
>CAZGNQ010000440.1:0-2546 GCA_964527285.1 uncultured Hyphomicrobiales bacterium
TCCCGTCGAAGGTCAGCGTCTGGCCATAGGTCTTGGCCTGATCATCGGCGGTGATCGTCAAAGGCGCGGCGTTCACCGTCAGCGCCCCGTCGACGAAGCTGATCGTGTAATTCTCCAGGCCCGTCCCCACCGCCTCACTGGCGGTGATCGCATAGGGGCTGCCGGCCACGTTCGCCCCCGCCGCGGCGCCCGCGCTCGCCAGGGTGACGCTGTCGGCCGTGTCGGTGCCGATGAGGCCCGTCGCCGTGAACTCCGTCCCGTCGAAGGTCAGCGTCTGGCCATAGGTCTTGGCCTGATCATCGGCGGTGATCGTCAAAGGCGCGGCGTTCACCGTCCCCGTCGCACTCAGCGAGACGACGGAATAGGTCTCGCCCAGGGTCGAAGTGAGGCTGGTCGGCGCCACCACCACGGACGTCGTGCCGGCCGAGGGGTCGTCGAAGGCAAGATCCGACAAGAGGCCGGACGTATCGAGCGAGTCGCCCGATGGGCCAAAATTATAGCTCGAACTGCCGCCTTGGACGGAGCCCGTGGTCGACGCGGTATCGGTCTGACCATATTGCACCGTGACGTCGTCGGGCAGCGCGAACACGACGGGGCTCGTCGAATAGAGCAGGGGATAGACCCCCGTCGTGCCCGGCGCCCAGGTCGACGCAAAGTCCCAGAAGGTGAGGTTCAGGGCGTAGAACCCATCCGTGTCCTGGAGCTGCGTCGTCGTGAGCGGGGTGCCGCCCGCGCTCCCGGTGAGGCCTGACGTGATACTGTCGAAGTACGACCGGGTGACGGTGCCCGGCCCGAGCCCAACGAGCCCGCCCAGGGTGCCTTCGCCGCTGGTGACGTCCGGGGCGCCCGTAGAGTAGGAGTCCGTGATGGTGGCCTCGGACTCATTGAACCCGACAAGACCGCCCGCCTCGCCGGCGGCATTCTCGCCGAAAACCGTGACGTTGCCCGTGGCGTAGGTGTTGTCGATGACGTCGTAATTGCCGCCGACCAGCCCGCCGGCCACGAAGTCATTGCCCGGCGTACGGTCGTTCACGGTAACGGTCCCGGTGGCGTGCGAGCGCGCGATCGTGTCGTTGTTGGTGCCGACAAGGCCGCCGACTTCGGCAAAGATCGTGACCTCGTCTTCGGGCGTGGTGAGCGTCACCGAAGCGGTCGAGAAGCTATCGGTGATGATGCCGCCGCCAACCTCGATTGCCCCGTTGCTGCCAACGAGCGCGCCGGTGCTGCCGAAGGAGGTGCCCACCGTGTCGAGCGACCCGCCGACCGAAACCCGGCGGATCACCCCGAGGTTCTCAATGGCCAGGATGCCACCGGTTAGGGCGCTGACAATCGCATTTGTGAGTTCAAGATCGCCGACGAACGCCCCCCCCTCGAGCGTGACGAAGAGGCCGCCCGCTGCCAGCGGGTTGTTCACGGTCAGTCCATCAATGGCGAAGCTGTCGCCATCGAGCAAGCCGGAGAAGGACGGGATCGAGCGGAACCCTTCCGGACCGTCGCCGCTGTCGTTCCAGTTCGCCGTGCCCGACGCGTTGATGTCGGCGGCCAGTCGGTAGTTCTGGAAGTCGAAGTCCAGCGAGCCGATCCCCTGGAGGCCGAACGCGTCGGAGATCAGATAGGGAGAGCCGGAACTGCCGTCACCGCCCGACGCGCGCAGGAACCCGGCGGTGGAATTGTTGAGGGAGAAGTCGTTCACGTTGAGCGTGGTCAGGGTGCCCACCTGGTCCCATGTACCTCGGTCGATCACGAGCCTGTCGACCATGATGGTTTCGGTCGGGTTGACCGTGATCTGGCCGAACTCATCAAGCGCGCCCCGCGCGGCAAAGCGCAGCGTGCCGTTCGGCGCATTGACCGTGCCGTTGAGCGTGATGGTGTTCGTCGCATCGAGGAAAAGCTCGGTCGGCGCGTTCCAGGTGAGCGTCACCGGGGTGCTCGGGTCCGTCCCTATGATGACGTCGCCGTCTTGGCCTGCGTCGGCCGTCGTATCCGTCGCGACGTTTCCGAGCTCCAACTGGTTTTGCAGGTCGGTGACCGAGACGGTGCCGGGCACGGTGTAATTCTGCGGGTCCATCAAGAGCGTGCCGTAGGCGCCATTCGTCGCCCGCAAATCCGCGCTCCCGCTGAAGCGGAGGTCAACCTTCCCGGACACTTCGGCGAACCCGCCATCGCCGGAGACGGCACCGCCACGGGCCGAAATCGTGCCGGCAAAGTCGGTCGCGTCGTCCGACCAGAGGATCACGCGCCCGCCGGTACCCGTCTCGCCCGCGTCGGCGGTGATGCGGGTGGCAGCGTCGACATCGAGGGTCCGCGCGCGCGGCACGTCCCCTTGGCCCCGGTAATCGCCGCCGATCCGAATGAGGCCGCCATCGCCGCCCCCTGCACCATCGGCATTGATCGTGGCGCCAGCGAGGGCGATCTCGTCACCGGTGATCGTCACGCGGCCGCCGCGCTCGGCCCGGGGGGCGGGGCGTGGAGACGAGTCCACGATGGTCACGGATGCCGACGCGTCGATCCGCCCGCTGACGACAACCTTGGCGCCGCCCCGCCCG
>CAZGNQ010000441.1:0-2508 GCA_964527285.1 uncultured Hyphomicrobiales bacterium
CGCACCTGATCGTTGCCCTTGCCCGTCGCGCCGTGGGCGACGGCGTCGGCGCCGGCTTCCTCTGAGATCTCGATCTGGCGCTTGGCGAGCAACGGGCGGGCGATCGATGTGCCGAGCAGATAGACGCCTTCGTACAGCGCATTGGCACGGAACATGGGGAACACGTAATCGGCGACAAATTCCTCGCGCAGATCATCAATGAAGATCTCGCGGATGCCCAGCATTTCCGCCTTCTTTCGCGCCGGCTCCAGTTCCTCTCCCTGGCCCAGGTCCGCAGTGAAGGTGACCACCTCGCAATCGTAGGTGGTCTGAAGCCATTTCAGGATGATCGACGTGTCGAGGCCGCCCGAATAGGCGAGCACAACCTTGTTGATGGAGGCGGGGTCGATGGTACGGGACATGGGCAGGGCGTTCCAAGCAAGCGATGGCCCCGCGAAGGCCCAGCGATGGCCAAGCGAGGGCAATGGCAGGAGCGAGTGCAGGGTGGCGCGAGCGCGTATGCGTCATGCGCCATCAGGTGATCCGCCCCGTGCCAACGCCCGGGGCATACAGGGTCACCCATCTGCGTCGTCGGATAGCGGCGGGTAGCAATTTGCCATGGCCGCGGCAAGCTTCGCCTGAAACACAGCCCCACCCCGGCCCAAGCAGCGGCCGTGGCCGGCCGGCGCGATCAGTGCGGGCGCGGCGTTGATCCGCCGATCATTGCGATGCCGGACGGCGCGTTCTGCGACCAAGCGGCGATGCGCGGCAGGTCGAACGACCGGTTGGCCGCGCCGAGCGCGCGCAGCGCGAGGGTCAAATGCATCAGCGCTTCCTGCATGTGCGGCGGAAGCGCGACGCTGAAGTTCACGACGCCCCAATCCGCGGGCACATCGCTCATCGTGTCATGGGGGATGACTTGCGCCGTGGCGGCAGTGGCGTGCAGCGGCGCCGGTGCCACGTCGGCTTTCACGGGCATGGAGAGACCGCCAGCCCCACGCGCGGTGCGGGCTCGCAGGCTGCTGCGTTGGCTCGATGGGACGGCCCGGGGTGCATCCGCTTCGTCTTCTTGCTCGCCGTTGGCGCGTTGCGTTGCAGACGCCGCGCTGACGTTCGGCGCCGCCACGCCCATCATGGCGCTCATCAAATCAAACGGTGTCATCGGCCACATCGGTGCTGCTGGACGTGCGGCGGGCGCCGGCTGGGCAGGTGCCAACTCCGGCTTGGTGGCGAAGGAGGGTTTTTCCATCCGATGGTGACGCGGACGTCCGCTGCTGGTGCGCGTCGAAGCGGTCATCGGCGGCACCGCGTCGGCATCTTGGCGCAACGGCGTGGCCATCTGCGTTGCCATCGTGAACGGCAGCGCCATCATTTGCGCCTGCATGGCCAGGAGATCGGTGAACGGCGAACTGCTCGTGCGTGTGCTGGTTGCGCTCGATGTGCTGGCGCGCTCAGTCCTGTGGGATTGAGCCGATCTCGTGGTCTCGCGGCGCGTCGCAGCGCTGTTGCTCTGCGCGCCCGTTCGAGCACGCCCGCCGGCCGTTTTGCGCTCTTTCCCAGGTGTCGTGAATGCCGCGACCAACGTCTCCGTGGCGGCGGCATGCATGGCCGCCGGAAGGGAGTGCGCCGGGCGTGCCGCCATTGCGCGGCTTGGTCCGAACGGCGTGGCGAAGCCTGAAGCCCAGTCCGTCAGCGGCGCGGCCGCGGCAAAGGCGCTCGGCGAGAACATCCCGAAGCCCATCATTGGCCACATTGCCGGGGCGCCCGGCGTGACGCGGGTCGTGTTGCTGATCTGCTCAAGCGCAGACGGTGCGCCTGCGGCCGTCGCCCACCACTCGACCGGCGACATTGGGGGCTTTTTGTACCAGGACTGGCCGGCGCGGCCACTTTGCCCCGTTGCGCGTTTGGTCGTCCGTGATGCGCTGGCGCGCTCTGGTGCGGTGGTGCGCGATGCTGGCGTTGCTGCGCGCTTCGTTTTGGTCGTGCGGTCCGCTCGCGGCTTGCTGGCGCCCTTTTGCGAGGACGCTTGACGTGATCCAGACGCCGCGCTCTCGGCAGGCGCCATCGAGCCCACCATGGCGGCGTGCATCTCCAGGCCCTGGTTCATCGACTGGCTCAGCGATTGGGACACCGCTTTAGACCATGCTGTGAAAGGATCAGTCGGTTGCACGGGGTTGACGCCCGGAACCGGAAAAAAAGGAAACATGTCCTGCCCTACAGTGATGTGCCACGCTGCCACTTCAACATGACAGGCCTTAATTTTTTTGTGCATCGCACAATAGGGCGACGGCTCGGGCATCACAAGGCCGCGAGCGGTTGCGGGAGATCAAATCTTACGCCACTTTGGCGATAAATTGGCGCAACGTCCGCCGGATAGCAGGGGGCCTGCACGCGATGCGCAACCCCGCAGCGCACCCGGCGGCGGCCGGATTGGCGCGGTTGCGGTCCATGCCGTTCCCTTTGCTCAGGCAGTCCGTCCGGCAATGGCCCAATAGACAAGCCCGGCCGCAAACCCCGCCGTCGCCAGCA
>CAZGNQ010000442.1:0-2501 GCA_964527285.1 uncultured Hyphomicrobiales bacterium
ACGAATGTGACGAGACCGCCAGTGCCTGTACGGTTACTGCTGAAATCCTCCATAAAGGTGACGAACGCCTGCGAGGCAAGTGTGACGGTGAATGAGGTCCATGACGTCCGTTCACGATGCCCGGAGAAGACATCAGGACGACCGAGACCCTCGTGACGATTGGCCAGCCGCTGCCACAGGTCGAAACCGGGGCTCGGCCCATCTTCAAGCGGCGGCGGAGTATCCGTGTCGCCAGCGACAGTCGCGTCAGTCATGGAGCCGAGGGTCAGATAGACCCTGTCCTCAAGCTCGACCGCGATGACCTCTCCCGTCGCGAGTTCCAGCTTTGTCACGCGTCGGCAGGCCTCGTTACCCTCGATCGTCACGTCGGTGACACTACAGGTCTTACGAAATTTAACGCCACGCCCGGCAAGCCACCTAGAGATCGGCGCGACGATCGAGTCGTATTGATTGTGGCGTGTGCGAAGGATCCCGGATATGCGCGTCAGTCCTGGAAACAAATGAAGGAAACGTCGCATGTAACGTCGCATCTCGGCCAGAGAATGCCAGGGCTGAAACGAGAACATGGTCGCCCACATGATCCAGAAATTGGTGTCGAAGAATGCAGGTGCGAACCAGCTTTCAATCGTCCGCCCCTCCAGCCATCCTTCTGGGGCGAGAAGCAATCGATTCAATTCGACGACCTCTGCTGCAGCGAGACCCAAACGTAGCCGATCCTCTGCTTTGCTGCCGTCGCGAACGAGACGGCAGTCCGCCCAGCCCGGGACCATGCGGTTGAAGGCCAGGATGTCGTCTCGAACTGTGATCCCAGCGTTATCTGGCGCCGGGATCGCGTTGAGGATATCTAAAGTGCAGATGAAGTTGGGCTCGAACATTCGCCCACCGCGGGTAATGTATCCCGTGTCGGCGTCACCAGTGCCATCTAGGCTACCGCCCACCCTTTCAAGGTCCTCGAAGATAACGATCCGCTCGCCTGGTACGCCGCCGTCACGGACCAAGAGCACAGCAGCCGCCAGGGATGCGATGCCGCCTCCAACCAAGTAATGCTTCCCTGTTGCGGCCTGCCGCTCCATCACATGTTCTCCGTTTCCTGGAGCAAGACTCCCTGCATAGAGAACATCGCGAACGCATGGTCTCAGATCAAGGTCGGGAAGCATCGACCACGCGCGAACATTCTAACCCGGTCCGCATGCGTCCTCGGCTGGGTGGTGGCGAGGCTTAGGCGGACATTGCGAACCATGCCGCCGCATGCGGATCTGCTGCGCGCTCCAACATCCGCTTCCGTCGATTAGGATTCGACGGGGTACCGCTCATGCTGTTGTTGCTCAAGTCCGTTCAGGGTCAATCACGTCGACCTGCATTGGTCCGCTTTCGGACTGCAGCGTCGATCTCAGGGTGCCAGCAACACCGATTGGGTGTCCACAAGCACGAGTAATCGATGTTCAACGGCGCTCACCGCGGTCTTGGCCTGCGTTTCCGCCCCGTTTGTCTGCCCTGGCGACGGCTTTGCGACTGAGCCCGCTCCGCTGCGCGCGCTTGCGCCCGTTTCGCGACGTCCTCGGCATGCCGATTCGGATCACGCTTCACGTAAGGCGTGTCGCCCCGTGAGGGCTCTGCTGGTAACCGGGGCTCTGGTACGCGTCCCGGATCGTTCTTCGGGATCGGCTTCATCTCGAGCGGCTCGGTCAACTTGCGCCGGTCCTCGAGGGCTTGGCGCGGGTTCCGACTTTCTTCGACATCGTAGCGGGATTGTATGAAGGTTCCGAACAAGGGCGGCTTCAGCTTGCCCATATCCCAACGATCTCGGCGCTCCCGGTAGTCGCGGGTGGCGCTGGCGGAATAGGTCCGGCAGCGCTGTTCATCGAGCCAATTCTGCCAGGCGTGGATGCGTTGCATCTTCTGGTAGGCATGCCGGCGGTCTTTGAGCACCTCGGCACGGCGAATGTCGCGTTCGCGATTGAGTTGGGCCTTGATCTTTTCGAGCTTGGCGATGTCGGAGCGGTTGTGAATGCGCGCCACGATGGCGTGCGCAGCGCCGCGCACGGCGCCAAACATCCACGCTGCGATCGATGCTGAGCGGTCTGCGGTCTTGGGCGATGCCTGGCCCTTGAGGACGCGCAACGTCCGATCAATGCGGGCAATCGTCTTGCCATTCGCGCGTTCGTGGTAGTCGTCGACGCCGCGCAGTTTGTGCTCGGTCTCGCGGCGATGCGATTCGTATTGCGCCTGCTGTCGCTTTGATCGAGCCGCGCGGACGGCCGACAGGTTTGCGCTGCCGTGCTCGTTCCAGAAGTCGATCTCCGATCGCGGGAGATGGCCTTTTGGACGTGCCTCGCCATGGACCGTCAAGGTGTTCTTGACGTACCCGGCCTTGGCCTGCGCGTTGCAATTGGCGCGCTCGGATTGCTTGCGCGCCGTATTGGCGTCGCGCTTCTTCCACTTTTCGGGCCGTTCTGGGCAGACGATCTTGCCATCGGGCAACGCATGATCAACGCCAGGAG
>CAZGNQ010000443.1:0-2490 GCA_964527285.1 uncultured Hyphomicrobiales bacterium
CGCCCCTGCGGGGCCCGATCCGCCGCTCGCGGCGGGCCGCAGTCGCGGCCTCAGCTTCGCTTTGCTCGCTGAAGTGGTGGCCTGAAACGGGCGCGAAGCTGAATTCAGCACTCCACTTCAGCAGCGTAGCGTAGGCGGCGACCGCCGCCCGGCGCTTTGCGCCGAAAAAACAAAAAGGCAGCGTCGCTGCCACAGGTTGGTTCCTGCGGCGACGTTCCCGCACTCAGCTCCCTTCAACCCCCGTGACCATCCGCTGCGGGCCGGCTAAACCACCGTGCGCAGGTCAGCATTGGCGGGGCGGGTCCGTGAAAAACATCTTCATCAATTACCGCCGTGCGGTCGACCAGGCCGTCGCCCATCGCCTCGCGACAGACCTGAAGAAGGTCTTCGGCAGGAAATCCGTCTTCATTGACGTCGACGGCCTCAAGCCCGGCGAGCACTTCCCGACGAAACTTGATCGCGTGCTGGCGGACACGGCCGTGCTGCTGGTCATCATGGGCCCTGGCTGGCTGGACGTTCGCGACAAAGAAGACCCCGACCAACGCCGCCTCGACGACCTGAACGATTTCGTGCGGTTGGAGATCGCCCGTGGCCTATCGACCGACGGCGTGACCGTGCTGCCCGTTTGCGTCGACCGGGCGGTTATACCCGAAAAAGACCAACTGCCCGACGACATTCGCCCCATGGCTGGCCGTCACGCCGTCGAGCTGGAGACGGGCCATCGCTACGCCGAAGACTTGACGCGCCTCGTCAACGCCATCCGGGCTGAATTGCGCAAGCGCCGACGCCCAGGCGTTCTGTCCTTTGGCGCGGTGTCAGGCGTCGCGCTGTTGGCGGGCCTCGCTGCTGGCCCCGACGCGCACTTCGTCGCGGGTGACCCTCTCCGTCGCCTGCCCGCCGCCGACGACGCCGTACTCCGTGGCCAGCTTACCGCCGCGCAAGATGCCGCCACCCGTGCCAGAAGCGCACGTGACGCCGAGCGCACGAGGCGCACCGAAATGGAGGCGGCACTTGGCGAGGCCCGGGAGCGACTGACGGCAACGTCAGCACAGCTAGCGGCCGCTCAGAAGAACGAAGCAGCAGCGCAGGCGGCGTTGACTTCGCTTCGGGCACAATCTGCGGAACAGGCCGACGCGATCCGGCAGTTGGAGGCATTGGCCTCGGCGAGGGAAGACCAGATTGCGCAGCTCGGCGATCAACTCTCGGCGGCCGAGACCGCACGCGACGCGGCAGAGGCCGAGCGAAGAAAGGCGCAGGAGCAACTGGGAGAGATCGCAGCGGAGCTCGCCGTCGCTCGGAATTCCCAAGCAGAGGCGCAGTCTGCAGTTGCGGCAGCCGGGTCTGAACGCAACGCCGCACGGCAAGCGGCGCGTGAAGCCGAGCAGGCGCTCACCACACAAAAGCAGCGCACGGCCGAACGCGAAGAGACCTTGACGCGTCTCGAAGCGGAGGCTCGGCAGGCGAAGAAGCAGAATGAAGAATTGACCAAGGAACTCGCCCTTGCCGAAGGCAAACTGATTGCGCAGACCACCGAGATCAACCTACTGAGCGCAGCACTCGGTGCGCGCAAACGTTGCGATGGCGTGGTTGTTGCGCTCGCCTCAGGCGGCACGTCCTGCATCACTCCCGGTTCGGGCGAGAGCTTCAAGGACTGTTCCGACTGCCCCGAGATGGTCGTGGTGCCGGCGGGCCGCTTCATGATGGGCTCGCCCCAGAGTGAGGAGGGGCGTTATAGCGACGAGGGCCCGCAGCGGCGGGTGACGATCGCGCGGCCATTCGCGGTGGGCAAGTTCGAGGTGACGTTTGCCGAGTGGGACGCCTGCGTGGCGGCTGGTGGGTGCCAGCATCGGCCGAACGATGGGGGCTGGGGTCGCGGCCAGAGGCCAGTGATCCACGTCTCCTGGGAGCACATCACCAAGCAGTACCTGCCCTGGCTGAACCGCAAGCTCGGGCTCTCAGGCAACGAGGGCTATCGCCTGCTGAGCGAGGCGGAGTGGGAGTATGCCGCACGGGCGGGCACGACGACGCGGTTCCACTTTGGAAACAGCGACCGCGGTCTCGCCCAGCATGCCTGGTACCTGTCGAATGCGAACTCGCGTACGCATCCCGTGGGCGGGAAAGCCGCGAATGCCTGGGGCCTGCACGACGTGCACGGCAATGTCTGGGAGTGGGTCGAGGACTGCCACGCGAACAACTACAACGGAGCACCGACGGACGGTTCGGCACGCACAACCGTGGAGTGTTCGTCTCGCGTTCTCCGCGGCGGTTCCTGGTTCGGCAATCCTCGGTATCTCCGCTCCGCCTTCCGGTTCAGGCTCGGGCCAGGCAACCGGATCAACTACAACGGCTTCCGTGTTGCGAGGACGTTAAATCCTTGATCTTTTCCTCCTTACGCCTTGTGGGCATGGGCTTGCCGGCAGCAACATCGCAATGACTGTCACCCCGGACCGCGTGGCATCGCAGATGGCATCGCGAGATCCGGGGCCCAGC
>CAZGNQ010000444.1:0-2490 GCA_964527285.1 uncultured Hyphomicrobiales bacterium
AAGTCCCCAAAAACCCAGCACATGAAGCAGCCATCCGAAGGTATGGTACCGTTGCGCCGTTGCCACAATGACAACGTTGGGCTGGGAGGGCCGGACTTGGAGGAAACACCATGTCCAAAATCCAACTGCCCGCGACTCGGGAAAAGCGCCTGCCCTGGAACAAAGGCCGCCTGATGGGTCAGAAAAGAGCGCTACTCCCGCGCCATGTTTGGGCGAGCCGTGCGCGTCTTGAGCTCGCTGAGAACCCGCGTGACTTGGCATTGTTGAACGTGGCAATCGACAGCAAACTGCGCGGCTGTGATCTCGTTCGTTTGAAGGTTGCCGACATTGCGGTCGGTGATGCCGTAAAGGAACGGGCGACAATCGTTCAAAGCAAAACTAATCGCCCAGTGCAGTTTGAACTCACTGAAAACACGCGTAAATCTCTGCGAGAGTGGATCAAGTCTCCCTCGATGATCGGTCGCTCCTACCTATTCCCGAGCCGGCTCCACAGGTCGCCACATCTCTCGACGAGGCAGTACGCCCGCATCGTGAAAGGCTGGGTGATCGCGATTGGCCTCGAGCCCAGTGGATACGGAACCCATTCGCTTCGCAGGACCAAGGCATCGCAAATCTACCGCAAAACCGGAAAACTTCGCGCTGTGCAGCTTCTACTAGGTCACGCTAAGATGGACAGCACCGTGCGATACCTTGGTGTTGAACTTGAGGATGCCCTAACAATCGCGGAAGGCATTGATCTATAGAGCAGACACTTGCGATCCAATTGCCACCGTCGCCAATTTTGCAGTTGGCGGCGGCAACGAGCCCCAGTGCCGCCACACGGTCCCACCTGTGATATTACTGGGCTCGCTCGAGACCAGTCGTTCGTGCCCAGTGCTAAGGCTAAACGCTGTGCGAACAAAGCTGGCCTTGAGTTTTGCGAGGTCATCCGCCGCGGCTGCGAAGTGCCCCTCGTTCATCAAGCAGTCACCCTGGCAGCAATGCAACGCATATGGCGAACCAGCCGGTCGACGATGGCTCTGAACGATCGGCCAGAACCGCTCGGGTGGGGCTGCTCGGGTCCTGACTCTCGCCAACACCTTACCGTCGCCTGATCAAACTCCGTTCCCGCTTTACCAATCTGGTTGGTCCACTGGTTCGAGGTGGATTTGCTGAGCATCTTCGCCCCCAGGCACGATGATCTCCTCGTTTAGAACATCCTCCCCGGACTGGAGGTCGTCTGCCTGCACCCCAAAGTCGTCGTCACCCCATCCCGCCGTTTCCTGACCGGGTGTTTCCATCAGCAAGATCGGGTTGACGTCATTGTCGGGTGCTGTTGCATCAAGCCCAACCGGATGCACGGTGACGTGCTCAAGTGGCCCCACGGCGACTTGGTCCTCCCCGCCGTCTTCTGCTGGGACACGTGATTTGACCCGCCAAGAAATTTCACCGGTGAATCCGGGAGGAGGCGCGATTTCGAGCTGGGACAGATCCCAGCCGCTGACATCCACCGGTCCGGTCTCCACGACTGCAACTTCCTCACCGGCCAGGATCAACGTATCCGGGGGGAAGCCCGTCAACTCGTATGTTGGGTCTGTTGGAACAATCGGGTCGCCGAAGTCGGCTGCGCCCGGCTCCGGGGCATTGACCAAGCTCCAGTCTCCGGAGTCTGTGTCGGATTCCATGAATTTCAGCCCGGCATGCCCGCCGTTTTCAAAGTACCGGATTTCGAAGCTGTGCGAACCTTCGTCGAGTTCCACCGATCCTTCGCGTTGCCGAAAACCGTGCAGGCCGTCATTGTCGATGACTTCCTCTCCGTTAATGTACAGAACCGCGCCGTCATCTGCCGCCAAGGCAAAATGCTTCGTGCCGGACGCCTCAACGTCAATCTCACCTGTCACACGAACGGCGAACCGATCCGTCTGTCCTCCTTCCCAGAAGCTGCCCCGGGAATTGGTAAAATCGATCTGCCCAAGCGCATCTTGCGCATCACTCTCCTGAGCCCAGTCGATGTCATCCAATTGCCGAATGCCATGGTCGAGATTGAAGAACTCGACCTGGAACTTGCCCAACTCCTCAGGCGCGGGGATCATAGCGTTCTCGCTTGGTGGCAATGCGGAGGCGGTTACTGGAGAAGGGCCATCTGCCCCGGGCTCCGTCACGCTGAGCGACACGTCAGGCTGGCCTGGCTCCTGCAGATATCGAACCTCGATCGCATGTTGGCCAGGATCGAGATCGACGGTCACTGCCAACGCGTCCGGTCCGTCCGGGTTTGCTCCGCAGAACACGCGTTCGCCGTCAATGAACAGAGCGGCCTCACCGTCGGTGTGCAAATGGAAGGTATGTGTGCCCCCTTCCTCGACGTGGAAATGCCCCGCGACCTGACCTGCGACGGCGTCGGCCGACGGTTGCCCTTGAGGTAGCTGCGATAGGGTATCCACCTCTTCGGTTTCTGTACCCGCGTCGGTCCAATCAACGTCGGCGAGCGACTGCGCGGGGTCTTCAAACTCA
>CAZGNQ010000445.1:0-2458 GCA_964527285.1 uncultured Hyphomicrobiales bacterium
TTGGTGGCACCCGGTCCGGATGTCACGAGCACGACGCCCACTTCACCCGTCGAGCGCGCATAGCCCTCAGCGGCGTGCGTGGCGCCCTGCTCGTGACGCACCAGAATGTGCTCCATGTCATCCTGCTGGCACAGCTCATCATAGATCGGGAGAACCGCGCCGCCGGGATAGCCAAAGATGTGCCGGACGCCCTGGTCCTGCAGGGCCTTGATGACGATTTGCGCGCCAGTCATGGGCTCAAATTGCGCGGCGACCGAAGGGGCGGCGGCCTGCGGCGTTGCGATGGCCTCGGCGGTGGCGTGTGTCGGGGCGCTGTCTGGGTGCGCTGCGCGCGCGTGATCCGTCTGTGACATGTCTGTCTCCGTCGTCGTTGGAACCTTAGTGCGCGGGTCGGTGCCCACCGTTGGCACGCGCCCGCACCATGGGTTTGGACCCCCAGGTTTGGCGGCACAACCTGTTACTCGGTTTGCGCCAGGATGACGCTGACCCAGGTGGCCGCAGACCTGCTCACCGGAAGCGGCCGCACCCGGCTCTCGGCATTGCGGCGCCTTATCAAACTTGGCCTTTTGACGTGCACGCGACCGCGGCGCACCCGCCACGGGGGCGGTTGGGCGCCAGGGCATCTCCCGATTGTGCAGAGGCCAGATGGCCCCGTATCATTACCGAACCGGCGGGTTACCGGATTGCTGCAATGCGTCAAGCCCGCAAGGTCGCTTTATTGCGTTTGCCAGCGTAATCGCGCAGGATTCAAACTTTTGAGCCGTATTTTGTGTAATGATCCAGTCAGATCGCGTGAGAGACTGGATGGTGAGGGGGCGCCATGACCATCAGGATGCTGGCCGTGGCCGTCATCGCCGCTTGCGCCGCAATCACCGTGATCTGGCTCATGTTCGATGACAGCGAGGCACAGAGCCAACTGACCGGGGGCGGAACAGCACGCGCGGGCGCACCGGCCATTCTGGTGATCGGTGACTCGCTCTTCAGCATTCACGCCGGTGAAGCGGCCTCCATCCCCGACGCGTTGTCCAACGCGCTTGGCCGACCGGTGCGCAACGCCGCCGTGGGCGGCACCCGCATTGCACCGCCCGACCTGCAGGAGGCCGACGACGCCATCCCCAACCAGTGGGCCCGCCACCGTGAGGACGGTCCACACGACCGCGCGTGGCCTTGGGTGCTGGTGGACGGCGGCGGCAACGACCTGGGGCACGCCTGTGATTGCGGCGCGTGCGGCCCCGTTGTCGATGCGTTGATCGCACCAAATGCGCGATCTGGTGCAATCCCCGATCTGCTGCGCGACGTGGCACAAGGCGCTGAGCGCGTGATGTTCGTCGGATACTTTACGCCATTGCCAGACGCAGATGCCTTCAGCGCGTGCGGGGCCGAATTGGCTGCCTTCAATGACCGGCTCAAGCGCTTTGCCGACGCGACGCCGGGCGTCTGGTTCGTCTCCGCCGGTGAGACGGTCACACCGCGCGCGCCACAGTATTACAGCGACGACGGGTTCCACGCTTCCGTGGCCGGAGCAGCGGCGATCGGACGCTTTTTGGCGCAAAAGATCAGGGACATCGAGGCCCGGCACGAATGAGCGGCGCGCCACGCGCGGCCATGCCGACTTGACGTCTGGCCCCATTGCCGCGACCACCACGGGACGCGATCGCAATCCATCTGCCTGTCTTTGTCTTTCGCTGAGGTACAATGCCCATCCAGCGTGTCGAGTTTGAACGCGGCCTTGTGTTCGGCGCGCGTTACATGGCGCTGATTGCCGTGGTGGGCTCGCTCGCGGCCTCGGTGCTGATGTTCGCCATTGGCTTCACCGATGTCATCAAGGCCTATGCCTCGTGGTGGCCGGGCGTGGTGCGGGCCGATGGGCTTTCTGCCAGTTCGGCTGCGGTCATCAGTGTGATCGAGGCGCTGGACCGGTTCCTCATCGCGATTGTGCTGCTCTATTTCGCCAATGGTGTTTATGCGCTTTTCATCCGGCGCGATCATCAGCCGGACCGCATTCCCCTGCACCAGTGGCTGCGGGTCAATTCCATCGGACAACTCAAGCAGGTGGTGGCCGAGGTCATCATCGTCGTGCTGTTTGTTTTGTTCCTGCGGGTCGCGCTGGAGGTCTATGGCCAGGCGGACTTTGAGCCGACGTGGAACCAGCTCGCTTTTATTCTGGTGCTACCGGTCGCCACGCTGATGCTCGCGGCCGCTCTGCGCATTGCCGCCCTGCACCCCAAGCCGTCAGGCGATGGCGGCGGCAATGGCAATAGCGGCACCGAAAGCGGTGATCATGGCGAACGGACGGCGCGGGAACCGCGTTCGGGCCGCGCGCGGGATCTGGAAGACGAAGCAGAGACGGTAGAGCTGTGAGGGCCGGACGACGGCCTTAGGGATCGGTGATGGGAACCAGAGCCGCGCCTGCGTTGCCGGACGGCACGCGCTCTACGCGTACTGCGACACGCACGCT
>CAZGNQ010000446.1:0-2454 GCA_964527285.1 uncultured Hyphomicrobiales bacterium
CGCTGTCGGTGGCGCAGCAGGGGTATGCCTTCGCCCGCGTTCGCCCACGTGCTGAGCGCGATCCGATCACACGAACAATCAACCTGATATACGTGATTGAGCAAGGCCCGCGCGTTTACATTGAGCGGATCGAGGTGTTCGGCAACATCCGAACACGCGATTACGTGATCCGCCGGGAATTCCGCCTTGCCGAAGGGGATGCGTTCAACCGGCTACTGGTGAACCGTGCACGCAAGCGGCTTCAGGGGCTGGGCTTCTTCAAAACGGTCGAGGTGAAGACGTCACCCGGCAGCGCCTCCGACCGTGTGATCCTCACCGTGCTTCTGGAAGAGCAGAGCACTGGCGAGTTGTCCTTTGGCGGTGGTTACTCCAGTAACGAAGGCATCATCGGCGACATCTCCATCTCAGAGCGAAACCTGTTCGGCCGCGGTCAGTTCCTGCGCCTGAAGCTCGGTGGCAGTGCTGAGCGGCTGCAGGTGGACCTGTCATTCACCGAGCCGCGCTTCCTGGATCGGAACATGTCCGCGGGCTTCGACATCTTCCACAAGACGGTCGACCTGACCGGAGAGTCCTCCTATCGCTCCAACCGAACCGGTGGTTCTCTGCGCCTTGGGTTTCCGTTGCGCCAGCGCGTTTGGATGAACACGTCCTACTCGTTCATCCGCGATGAAGTTTTTGACGTGAGCGACGATGCTTCGTTGGCGGTGCAAGAGGCCGGTGAGCGCGGTGCTGAGATCATATCGGCGCTGTCCTACAGCCTGCTCTACGACACGCGGAACATTCGCTCCGACCCGACGGAAGGTGTTTACCTGTCGTTTGGCCAGCAACTGGCCGGCGTCGGCGGTGATGTTTTCTTCGTGCGGACGTCTGCCGAGGGTCGTTACTACTACCCGCTCGCCAAGAAGGTGACATTCGTCGCACGCGCCCTTGCGGGCCACATCACCGGCTGGAATGGCGAGGAGACACGCATTCAGGACACCTTCTATAAAGGCGGTGAAACCATCCGAGGGTTCGATCGTTCGGGCATCGGCCCGCGCGCAGACGGACGAGGCGGAGACGCGCTCGGTGGTCAACTCTTTTACGCGCTGAATGCGGAAGTGCGTTTCCCCATTCCGTTCCTGCCTGACGACCTCGGCTTGAGTGCGGCTGTCTTCGCGGATGCAGGCTCGGTGTGGGATGCGACAGACGTCGAGGGCACCAATGTCGTGGGTGACGATCACGCGCTGCGTGCGTCGGTCGGTGGCTCAATACTCTGGACGTCGCCGCTTGGCCCGCTGAGAGCTGACTTCGCTTACGTCGTCGAATCTGAAGAGTTCGACGATGAAGAGCAGTTCCGCTTCGGCGCTGCGACGAAGTTCTGATCGAGCTCCATTTCACGCTGCAGTTGGGGCGGGTCGTCATCCCTTGGCGAACCGCTTTCCTCACAAGCAAGCCCGGGCCGTCCATGGCCCGGGC
Organism: uncultured Hyphomicrobiales bacterium; assembly: GCA_964527285.1. Classification (GTDB taxonomy): domain Bacteria; phylum Pseudomonadota; class Alphaproteobacteria; order Rhizobiales; family CAZGNQ01; genus CAZGNQ01. Next base: position 1,456 of record CAZGNQ010000446.1, read on the forward strand.
TTTCTGTTTGGACCGCAGACTGACGCGGGATGTGGGATGGGACTGACGCAGTTTCGCACACGCCGATCGTGGCGACGGGGAGCGCGCAAGCGGGATGGGATGCCGTGTCGCTCCTTTGGCGATGCCTTGGGCGTCTAAGAACGCCATGGTCTGCGCGGTCAGGGCCGTTCTGGTGCAGCGCTCCCCTGAGAAAGCCCCTTGTTTCGCTCCTGGAAACCTGATGTGGAGGCACGATGAGCCGTCCTGTGATCGAGATCGAAAGACTATCGAAGACGTATTCGTCAGGTTTGAGCGCACTGAAATCCATTGATTTGACCATCAATGAAGGAGAGATCTTCGCGCTCCTTGGTCCGAATGGCGCCGGCAAGACCACACTCATCAGCACGATCTGCGGTATCGTCACGCCGACGTCGGGTCGTGTGCGCGTGTGCGGTCACGACATCATCGATGATTTCCGCGCAGCACGTTCGCTGATCGGGCTGGTGCCGCAAGAACTGACCACTGACGCTTTTGAGACCGTTTGGAATACGGTCAGCTTCAGTCGTGGCCTGTTCGGCAAGGCTTCAGCTCCAGAAGTCATCGAGCAGGTTTTAAAAGATCTCTCGCTGATCGACAAACGCGATAGCCGCCTGATGACTTTGTCCGGGGGGATGAAGCGTCGGGTCCTTATCGCGAAAGCCCTCAGCCATGAACCGCGCGTCCTCTTTTTGGATGAACCCACGGCTGGCGTTGACGTTGAGCTGCGCAAGGACATGTGGGACGTGGTTCGCAGGCTGAAGGAGGCCGGAACCACGATCGTGCTGACCACGCACTACATTGAAGAGGCCGAAGAGATGGCCGACCGTGTTGGCGTGATCAACGGCGGTGAGATCATTTTGGTTGAAGACAAGGCCGCTATGATGGCCAAACTCGGCGATAAACAACTCATCATGAGCCTGCAGACGCCGTTGGAGGTGGTTCCGGAAGCGCTCGCAGAGTGGAACGTTACACTGTCCGATG
>CAZGNQ010000447.1:0-2448 GCA_964527285.1 uncultured Hyphomicrobiales bacterium
GGTGAGATGGCGTGCCGCGTGTGCCAACCGGTGTTTGTGACTGCCCTAACACAACAAGCAAATCGAATTACGGATCCGACGCGGCCCGCTCGTCAGCAGTTCTTCGCCGATGCAATAAGTGGCTCCGCTGTGGGCCTATGCCAGAGGTTGCGTGCGACGCTCTATTGATCCACATCGCGGCCGGCGTCATCACTGCACACTGAATCTCAACAGACCCTCATCGCATCGGAAACAACCAGGATTGTTGGCATGCCGAAAGTTGATCGCACCACGGCGCCGCGGACCGAGCGGCGCGCATATCCAGGAAAGCTGGTGGAACGGACCCGGGGCTGCTGGAAAACGAAGCTGGGTGACCCTGTTGGCCTCACCCAGATTGGCGTGGGCGAGGTGGAACTGGCACCCGGCAGTGCGACGGGGCTTCTGCACTACCATCATGGTGCCGATGAGATGATCTACGTTCTCGAGGGCGAGGTGACGCTGGTTGAAGAAGGCCGAGAGGACACGGTTCTCGTCGCCGGTGATGCGGCTGGGTGGAAAGCCGGTGAAACGGTCGGCCATACGATCGAAAACCGGTCAGACAAACCTGCTCGCATTCTGGAGATTGGAACACGCCCCCCTGAAGATACCGCTGTATACGTCGGCTACGACCTTTTGTACCGCGCTCGTCATGGCACCGACATAAAGATCCGGTCGCGAGCAGGGCGGGCCTACGAGGCCGGCGAAGAGGTTCCCGTCGTTGAGGACCCTGCGATCGACGAGCGCGCTTGACTGCGGACCTTTCCTGGCGCGCCGTGGGACGCCGCATCCGGGCCACTTGCAGGGAACCTGGGCATCGCCACACTCGGCTGATAGTCTGACGACGGGCCAACATTTTGAGACCGACGTTTCCATGACCGAACAGCTTCAGCCGCACGAGCCTGAGCGCCGCGACGACCTGAGAGATCCGGACGCAAAACGCGCCAAGCACTACGACGTGTTCGTCAGCTATAAGCGCGCGGACGATGCCGCGCGGTCTGTTCTCGTCGAAGCGCTTGAGGCTGCGGGCTACGAGGTCTTTTGGGACGGCAAACTCAACATCGACGATTGGAAGGGCGAACTGCGCGACGAGATCAATCGCTGCAAGCTGGTGGTCTGCCTGTGGTCGGAGCTGGCAGCCGCCTCCGAGAACGTGAAGGCCGAGGCCTATCACGCGTTCGGCATCGAGAAGCTCATGTCGGCGCCGATCGAGGACCGTTCGGTCGTCCCAAAGTACTTCGCGAACACAAACATCCACGCGTTCGACGCATGGGCCGACGAGACGGCGCGGCAGCCGCAGCTCGCAAAGATCCTGGCGACGGTCGAGCGGGTGACAGGCGGGCCATCGCGCCCGGCAACCCACGCCATCGCGCCGGCGATCCCGGTCGAGCTTGGCGATCTACCGGGCGCGCCGCCGAAGCTGGTCGGCCGCGACGCTGAAATGGACCTGCTGCGCGCGGCCTGGGCCAACCCGCAGACCAACGCCGTCGTGCTGCATGCACTGGGCGGTGCCGGCAAATCGGCGCTTTTGCGCGCGTTCGTCAACGAGCGGCTGGCGCACGGCGGCGACGGCGCGGCCCGCATCTACGGCTGGTCGGCGTACAGCCAGGGCTCCGGCGACCAGAAGCGCGCTGATTCCGACGGGTTCATTTCCGCAGCGCTCGATTGGTTCGGCTATGACGGCCCGCCGCTCCGAGACGGTGTTGAGCGGGCGCGCGCACTGGCCAAATTGATCCAGAGGCAACGGACGCTCTTGCTGCTCGACGGGCTGGAGCCGCTGCAGGACCCGCCGGGGCAGAACAAGGGGCGGCTGAAGGACGGCCCCCTCGCAACGCTGATCAAGACCCTCGGGAATCAAAACCCAGGCCTTGTCGTGATCACGTCGCGCCAGCCCGTGGTCGAACTCGAGGGTGCAGGCAACCTCGTGCGCAATCACGCGCTCGATCAATTGACCGAAGCGGCCGGCGCCGAACTGCTGGTCGAGCTTGGCGCGACCGGGCGCCAGCGCGAACTCGAAGCCGCCGTCCGCGACGTCAAGGGCCACGCACTTTCGGTTACGCTTCTCGGCACGTTCATTGCCGAGGTTTGCGGCGGCGACATCAATCAGCGCGAGCGGTTCAAGTTCGGCGCTATCATCGACAGCCCGGAAGAGCTTGAGAATGCGGATCAGACCCTGATCCCGGCCAAACGCGCGGCCAAGGTGATGGCCGGCTATCTCGAACAGTTCGAGAAGCTGGCCGAGCAGGCGGAAGGCCAGGGCGGGCCTGAGCGCGCGCTCTTGCATATGCTCGGCCTGTTCGACCGTCCCGCTGACGGGCCTGCAGTCGACGTGCTGCTCGCCGAGCATATTCCCGGCCTGACGGATGCGTTGTTTTTTGAGCACGTGGTCACGCGCAAAGGCATCTTCGGGATCGGCCGCAAGGTGGAGGTACG
>CAZGNQ010000448.1:0-2445 GCA_964527285.1 uncultured Hyphomicrobiales bacterium
AACTCCATGCCCTTGACCGGATCACCGCCGATGCCGACCGCTGTCGTCTGGCCGAGCCCTGCGTCGGTGGTCTGTTTCACAGCCTCGTAAGTCAGCGTGCCCGAACGCGAGACAATGCCCACGGAGCCGGGCGAGAAGATGCTGCCCGGCATGATGCCGATCTTGCACTCATTGGGTGTGAGGATGCCTGGACAGTTGGGCCCGATCAGGCGTGAACGCGAGCCATCAAGCGCGCGCCTCACCTTGATCATGTCCATCACCGGGATGCCCTCGGTGATGCAGATGATCAGCTCGATCTCCGCGTCGATCGCCTCAAGGATCGCATCGGCGGCGAACGGGGGCGGCACATAGATCGCGGATGCGTTGGCGCCCGTTGCCGCCTTTGCTTCAGCCACACCGTTGAAAAGCGGGATGCCGGCCAGCTCAGCGTCCGGATGCGTCGTGCCGCCCTTTCCAGGGGTCACGCCGCCAACCATCTTGGTGCCGTAAGCGAGCGCCTGCTTGGTGTGGAATGTGCCCTGGCTGCCCGTGATGCCCTGACAGATGACTTTGGTATCCGAACTCACGAGGATGGCCATGGAACTCCCTTTCGTGCGGTGAAGCGGTGTGCGTGCCTGGGTCCGTCGGACCCGCCGTTGTCGTGTTGCGCGCGTCGGCGCGTGCGAGCCATCAGGCCAGCCCCGGGGCTAGCTGATGGGTATAAACACCCGAACCACCGGCCAGAGCGGCCACAGCAGGATGGCTGCCAGGGCCTGGCCGAAGGCGGTCAGGATCGCCACGGGAGAGCCGGTGTCGATCACCAGCGAGCCATGCGGCGGGGACACCTCGTAAAGAAACCAGTTCAGGTAGGACAGCGTGCCGATGGCTAGATATCCGATCGTCAGAAGCCACGTCCTGGCCGACTTTGGGCGGAGAAGCAGCAGTGTCAGCCCGACGGCGATCAGCGTGAAGAGGAACGGCAGGTAGGGCCGCAGCAGGCTTGGGTCATCGGTGGCCACGGTGCGGGCTCCGGCTGGCGTGACACGCTGCAAGGGCGTGCATCAGCGCGGGCGCTCTGCGGTGAGTGCGTAGCCGTCCCATCCCAGGGCCCGCGCGGCGGGTGTGCCGGGCGTAACGCCCAGGAGTGTGAGCCGTCCGTCCGCCAGGACATCGGGCTGAGACCACTCGACAAGCGTCTGGCCGGCGAGGTCCGTTACGCGCCGCTGGCCCGGCCCTGCAAGATCGTCAATCGTCTTGGTCAGTTCTGGGTCAGCAAGTTTGAGTGCAAAGAGCGTACAGCCGTGGCGATCTCGTGCCCGCCAGACCTTGGCAAACAGCGTCAGCCCGGCGTCGAGGCGGAGATGCCATGTTGTGTTGGCGTCCCTGCCTCGCGGGCGCGGCGTGATCTCAGCGTTGCGCGCCGATGTGCTCGTGCGCGGCGAGGAGGCCGTGGCGACAGTGGCGCTGGGGCGAGAGAGCGCTGCCGGCACATCGCCATCGGCGGCCACCCAACCGTTATCTTCAAGGCTTGCCAGGACGCCGGCGCGGCCCCCCGATGCAAGCGGCATCGCGCAATCGAGCCACGTGCGTTTGACAAACACCCGCGCCTGAAGGCCAGCGCTGCGCGGAACCGTCATCTGAGGACCGCCGGACGTCGCGCCCAGGACGGACGGCATGCAGCCAGCCAGTGGCGCCGCTGCCAGTATGACCGCAATTGCTCCCACACGACCGAGCGCCGGTCCGCGCCAGGACCGCATTACGGTTCGTTCGGCCGCGCGCGCGCAACACCGCGGCAGCGCCGGACCGGGTTGATCGAATGTCACACTGACCCCCGCCAATGGGGACGCAGCTTGGCTGGCGTTTGGCCCGTCGCCGCATCCCGTCGCGCCACGTTAACCCTATCCGCCGTGTGAGGCAAACGGTGTGCACGACGTGTCTGAGGCTCGCGGCGCCGCTGCCCCGTGCCGGCGCGAACCAACACACAACGCGGTGGCGGAGCATTTCGTGACCACCCGTGATCCGGCCCCCGCTTGGCGCTGATTGCGCGCGTGCCCAATTCACTTCCACGTGGAAAAAAGATGGAGAACAGAATGAAACGCGCATCTTTTTTAGACCGTTTGTTGGCCGGTGCGGGCGCATTTGCGGTTTTCGGGTTTTTCGCCTTTGTCAATGTGCGCCAATTTTATGATCAAGCGGTCAGGTGTCAGCACTGTTAAGCTGCCGGGCGCACCGCCGGTCGCTGGCGCGTGGAGCGCTCCCCGCCAACCGCGGGAATGGCCGCTGGTGTTCCGGTTCTGACATTTGCTTCCCCCTGGCAACACGCGCTCGAGCAAATGTTAGAACCATCAGGAGCACGAGCAACTTATTGTTTCTAGTGTAGCTTTTGCATCTGACGTTTGGTTTCGAGATTGGCAGCGGATGGGGACCAAACGTCAGATGCGCTACACTCGTGTTCCGGTTCTGACA
>CAZGNQ010000449.1:0-2438 GCA_964527285.1 uncultured Hyphomicrobiales bacterium
GTCATTGGGCCGATGGCGCTCATCGAGGAGGAGGAAGGCGCGCAAATCCTTGAGGACGAAGCGCGTCAGCGTCGTCAGCGTGCCCGTGCTCGCAGGCCATACGGGTTGCCATCAGGTGCGCGCGCCTTCCAGGCCTGGCTGCGCAACCGCCCGAATTTTGAATTCTATACCGGCCAGGGGCGGAACTACCCCCTTTACATCGTGGCGGCACAGGGCGGCGGGATCTACGCAGCCCACCATGCTGCCGTCACGCTCGCCCGCATTCAGGAGCGCTGCCCGGGCTTTGCCTCGCACATCTTCGCCATCTCCGGGGTGTCTGGCGGCGCCCTCGGCTCGGCGCTGTTCGCTGCGCTGGCTGAGGAAACGGCCGGTCCCGTCACCGGCGACCCTTGCGTCGGCGGGCGGATCATGGGGGAGGGCGACGAACCGGGCGACTTGACCAGCCGCATCGATCAGTTTCTGGCCGCCGATTTCATGGCGCCGATCACAGCGGCTGGCTTTTTTCCCGACTTTTTCCAGCGCTTCCTGCCTTTCCCGGTCGGTGAGTTCGACCGCGCCCGCGCTCTGGAAGCCAGTTTCGAAAACGCCTGGGCGCGTGTGTCGCGCGGCACCACAGCGAACCGTTTCAGCCAGCCGTTCCTGACCGCCTGGTCGGCGCGCGCCCTGCACCCCGCTTTGGTGCTCAACACCACCCTGGTGCAGACCGGTGACCGCGTCGTCATCGCGCCGTTTCATTTCCGCCGGGTCACGAGCAGTTATCTGCCCAATCTGATCGGCGTCATTCGCCGTCCCATGGCGCTTTCAACAGCGGTCGGCGTCAGCGCGCGGTTTCCCTGGGTGCTGCCTGCGGCGACCGTGCGGATCGACCCCGAGGAGCGGCGGCAATTGCGCGAGGCCCTTGCGCGTGCGCGCGGTGACGACGATGCCAAACGGCGAACGCGCCTCTCCGCGCCCGATGCCAATGAGGAGCTTCAGTTCCGGTTCGTGGACGGAGGTTACTTCGAGTATTCCGGCATCGAGACGGCGATGGACATCGCGACGATGATCGACGATCTCCAACGCCGCCGCGTCGCGGAAGGCCTTGATCCACTGCCGGTCGATGTGTCGGTCGTCATCATTGGCGATGATGAGATGGTGGAACAGGCAAGCACCGAGGGCACCCGCGAGCTGCTGCAGCGCTCGGGCTTTGGTGAACTGCTCTCGCCCGTTTTCGGTCTGCTCAACGCCTCAACGGCGCGCGGGACATTGTCGGTGTCGCGCGCGGTCGATCAGCTTTGTCCGGGCTGTTATCGCTCCAAGCGCGATCGGCGCACATTGCCCGGCTTTGACGGCGAGGCGCGGATGTTCAGGCTGAACTCAACGGACTTTCCGCTCACGCTCGGGTGGCAGTTGTCGTCCGTCAGCCGCAAAATCATCGCCGCCCACGCCGGCACCGCTGAGCGCTGTTATGTGGGCCCGCCGGAGGCCATGAAGTCTTTGAGCTGGTTTGAGCGCGTGCTGAACGAGAACAATTGCGCGGCGTGCCGCATCGTCCATGACCTGCGCGCGGAGCCCCGTCGGGCGCGCCCGGATGATCTGGCGGCATCGGCCCGCTCCGTGCGGCGCGGCGCCCGACCGGTCTCGCTCAATCCGTATCTCATCGCGCCGCCAAATGGGGGCGGAGTGATCTGCGCGGAGTGAACCGGACAACGCCCGTGAGGTCCAGTTGTCGCCACGCCGCCTTCAGCGGGGGGGGGGCGTGGCAACCGCGGCGCAGCGGTCACGAATGACGGGTCGGCCTGATGTGGCCGACCCTTTTCTTCCTCAGCGTGGCAGACGACATCCGCACTCAGGCCGCGGACACGCCCGCAAAGCCCGGTCCGACCGATGGGGCCGACCCGTCGCCCTCAACCGCGCCCTCACCCGCGTCTGGGCCCGCGCTCGCGCTCGGGTCCGCAGTGGCCGCCGGCACCAATATCAGTCCGTCGCGCGTGCCACGCACCTGCACGGTGTCGCCGTCGCGGATCTCGCCGGCAAGAATTTTCTCCGCAAGCAGGTCCTGAAGGCTCTTCTGGATCACCCGCTTTAGCGGGCGCGCACCGTAAGACGGATCATAACCGTGCTCAGCCAGCCAATCGCGCGCTGTGTCGTCCAGCCGGAGTGCGATGTTGCGGTCATCCAGAAGCCGCTCCAGCCGCTTGAGCTGGATGTCCACGATCGCGGCCATATTCTCCCGCTCCAGCCGGGAGAACACGATGATCTCATCGAGCCGGTTGAGGAACTCGGGCCGGAAGGTGGCCTGCACGACGCCCATCACCAGAGCCTTCGTCACGTCCGTGTCCTGATCGGGGTTGAGCAGATGCTCAGCGCCGAGGTTCGAGGTGAGGATGATCAGCGTATTGCGGAAATCAACGGTGCGTCCCTGGCCATCCGTCAGGCGCCCGTCGTCCAGCACCTGG
>CAZGNQ010000450.1:0-787 GCA_964527285.1 uncultured Hyphomicrobiales bacterium
CTGTCCTTCGACAGTGCGCCATGCTTCGCTCTGCGGCCAGATACGCGTCTGCGCCACAGACGGAAGCTACTGGGCTTGAGTTCGCTGCGCATCAGCGCGATGACCTCCCCCTCGCTGAGGCCGTGGACTGCGGCAATGGCATCGAAGGTGACGCGGTCCTGCCAGGCGGCCTCGACGATCTCCGAACGCTGCGCTTGAGTCAGTTTTTCCATCTGCCCAAAGATCGATCAGCAACAGTCAGCGCCGCGTACAGGTGGCGTCATCGCCGACGGCAGGAGTCATCATCGGCGTATTGTCGCCCTTGAACCAGCGGCCGACGGCCGAGGCCAACCGGGGCGTATTACGCCATTACAGGTGTCCGGCACCATGTTTGCGTCGAACTCGATGCCTTCGTTAACCGTTGCCGTCGCGGCCCTGCGGCCGCTTTTCCAGGCGATCGGTGGCGTCGATGGTCCGACGCCAAAGGCATCAGGGATTGCGCACGGGATTCTGCTTGGCAATGGTCAGCGACTGCTCGACGCTGCCACCGCGCCCGTCGTCGCTGCGGACGCGGATGCTGAAGGTCGCCTGCGGGATCGCATCGAAACTCGCATTACCGAACAGTGCGCCGTCGACAAGGGTGAACCGTTGATTGTCGTCGGCACCCTCGCCGTCGACGAGCGTGTAGGTGTGGGCGTCGTCGACGTCCTGATCGGTGGTTGCGAAGGTTCCAATGAGCGCGCCGATCGGCAGCCCTTCGGCGATGGTCGACGGGCTCACGGTGACGGCCGTTGGTGCGTCGTTAACG
>CAZGNQ010000450.1:797-2422 GCA_964527285.1 uncultured Hyphomicrobiales bacterium
CCGTTACCATCGTCACCGCGAACACGGACACTACGCTCGGCGCCAGCTTCAAAGTCAAGGGTGGTCGCTGTCTGCAGTTCGTTGCCATCAATCTGGAACAGGAAGTTGTCCCCGTCGCCGTCGCCGGCGACGAGGGAGAACTGGACTACGTCGCTGGCGTCAGCGTCGCTGGCGCTCAACGTACCGACAACTGCGGCAACGGGCTGGTTCTCGTCGACGACGGTCGTGTCAATGTCAATGGCCGTCGGCGGGTCGTTGAGGCCGTTGATGGTGATCGATACCCGCGCGAAGTCGCGATTGACTCCATCGGTGACGGAATAGGTAAAGGCGTCGCTCGCGGTTTCGCGGTTGGCTAGGGACTGGAACAGGTCGTCCACGTTGAGGACGAAGGTACCGTTGCGGTTCACAACCAGCGTCGCGCCTGACTCGAGGGTCAGGCTCTGGCCGACATTCTGCGGTGCGCCGTTGACCGATTCAACGGCCAGCAAGTCGCCGTCGGGGTCCACATCCGGGCCGTTCCCGTTATCGGCGAAAACGCTGCCCACGAGGGGGGTGTCTTCGTCAGTGGCAACCTCATCGTCAAAGGCGAGTGGCGCGTCATTGACCGATGTGACGGTGATCAGGACGGTGGCTTCGGCAGTCACCTCACCGTCGCTCACCCGGAAGGTGAACTGGTCATTGCCGCTGAAGCCAAGGTTGGGCGTGTAAACGACACTGGCGGTTGCATCGTCCATGACCGTCAGCGGTCCGAGAACACCCCCGGTCGGGCCGCTGGCCGGGACGATGGCGAAGGTCAGCGGATCGCCGTCGGGATCGCTACCGGCCAGGACAATCGTCAGGGCCTGGCCTTCTGCCGTACTGACCGCCTGACCGTTAGCGCTCGGCCCGGTGTTGACCGCGTTTACTACGACGGTAAATGTCGCGGGTGCACTGGTCGCCATGCCATCTTCAGCAATAATGCTGAAGGTGTCGGTACCGCTGAAGCCGGGAGCGGGCAGATAGCCGACCGTTGCGGAGTCCGGTCCAGTCAGATTGATGGTGCCCAGGGTACCGTGGTTTGGGTCGAGTGCGACGATGAAGCTCAGATCATCGCCATCGGCGTCGAAGGCGTCGATAAAGACAAGGACCGTCGTTTCCTCATCGGTTACCGCCGAGCCGGGGGTAACGATCGGCGCGTCGTTAACCGGACTAACGGTCACCGTGACCAGCTGCGGTGCACTCAACAGGAAACCGTCGCTGGCGACGAATTCGAAGCTGTCGCTGCCGCTGAAGTTGGCGGCAGGTGTATAGGTCAGACGAGCGCTGTCGGGGCCGGTGCTGGCAGCCGACACGAAACCGTTGGACGGCGGTGTACTGGCGAAGAAGAACAGGCTGTCCATATTGGGGTCGTTGCCGAACACATCGATGGCCAGCGGCGTATCTTCATCAGTGATCTGAGCCATGACCGCATCGACGGTGGGTGGGTCGTTCGGCGGCTCGACGAGAATATCGACCGTTGCCATTGCCGTCCCCATGTTGCCGTCGTTCACCTCGAAGGTGAACGCGTCGTTGCCGAGGAAACCCATGTTCGGCGTGTAGGTGACTGCGGCGGAAAAAGCGGTTATCGGGGTAATGGGTCCCAGTAC
>CAZGNQ010000451.1:0-2410 GCA_964527285.1 uncultured Hyphomicrobiales bacterium
AAGCTGCGCGCCATCTGCGACAGATGAGCCAGTGTGCGCCATTGGGTCGAGCGCAATGGCGCATGTCGGCCCAGCGACCTGTTCGTCACGGCCGGTCATGTCAGCGACGACATCGGGGCGCGTGCGCTCGTCAGCGGGCTGCCCAACGTGACGTGGCGTCTCACAGATCGCGGCTAATGAGCTTTGTCGCGCCGTCGCCCATCGGGCTCGAACCGTCGCCTGCGGTCTCTTTGACCGATGGCGCGCTCTTGGCGACCGCCCGGATGGGCAACTCCGAGCGACAATGGCGAATGCCGACTGGTTCAGAGAAGCCTTGCAGGACAAGAAGATACGTCCTGTTCAGGGCTGATTTGACCCACCGGATCAAATCGGGTCGCCCCTCACCCCGGGCCGGAAGAAACGGAAGAAGCCCGTCCGGTACGATAAGCGGCGGTACAAGCGCCGAAATCGCATCGAGATCATGTTCGGCAAGCTCAAGGACTGGCGAGGTGTTGCAATGCGGTACGACCGATGTCCGAAGACCTTCTTCTCGGCGATCGCACTCGCCGCGCAACCGTCATCTTCTGGCTGTGAATGGGACTGAGCCCTGAGCCTGGTTTTTCCTCACCCGCAGCTCCCGGTATAACCGCAAGCGGTACAAAACTCGCACCCGTCCCGGCGGATCAATGCCAGCGCGCCGCACTCGGGGCAGGCTTTTCCGGCAACTGCACGGTTGCGTTCTGTCTGATGGTCAGGACTTGCATCGTCCGACAACATCATCCCCATCGGCTTAACCGGGACCCCGTCTGCTTCCAGTATTCCAAGCATTTTGTAGCGGTGGATCAAGAGCCGAGCGATATAGGCAACGGTGGACGGCACGACCTCCTGTTTCTGAGCGCCGGGGGTTCTGGCAAAGAAATCACCGCGTGCTTCGGGCAAGTCTTTCAGGCTGCGCAGCTTCTTGGCGATCCATGCTGAGTCGAGAACCCGCATATCGAGGCTCAGTGACTTCGTCAGCCCGTTGAAATCGAGCGGATATGTCCCGGACAGCCAAACGCTGTAAGGCCTATGCGACCCGTCCGGCATCACACATTCCTTGACAAACATCGCAAAATCGTCGCCGGTCGTCGGGTTGCTGACATCGACCGTCCAGCTCACCGTGCCGTCGGTCCCGCTCTTTGGCTCCTTGCGGCTGAACATTGCGTCGGTCAGCGGTGTATTGCCCTGAGGATTGTCGAACACGCGCAACTCGTCACAGCGATAGCGCACCAGTCGAGCGAGCGCTGCAACGTTGCCCGGGACTGGGATGCGGTCGCCAGCGGGCGGCATGGAGAGCGTGAACGGCGTCCCTGCCGTTTTGCTCAGACTGTCGAGTTTAATTCGCAACCATTCATGGTCCTCGCTGCGCATATCCATGGACAGGCTCTTAGCCAGTGCGGTCAGCCCGCGCGGTTGTTCAGCCCCGTTTACCCAGACCTCGAACGGTTGCGGCACGTCACTCTCGATATGTCCCACAAACAGCGCAAAGCGATTTGTCGCCGTATCAACCATATAGGTGACACCGGGATTGCCGGTTGTCAGCCTAGGTCGGTGCGGCCAGCGTAGGGATTGCAGCGCAACCTCTGGTGTTTCCGTGATGCGAATTTTACGGTCCGGTTCAGACTGGTCGAGATCCTGCGTGACCCCGGCGGGCGCCTCCACGCTGAGCACGCTTCCCAGAACGTTGTTTGGACGGTAAGTTGTGATACCCTTTAGCCCTGCTTTCCATGCATCCAGATACAGATCGGCAAATTGCGTGAACGGGTAGTCTTCTGGCACATTCACGGTTTTGGAGATCGACGCGTCGATAAAGGGCTGGATCGCAGCTTGCATCAGCATGTGATCCCGGGCGCTAATGTCGAGCGCGCTGACAAAGGCTTCCGGCAGGTCGGTCTTGTCATGCCCCAAAGCCCCCCATAGACGGTAGGCGTGATCTTCGACCTGGTAGTCCTGCTTGCTGCCGTCAGCCATTCGCTTGGACCGGGTGTAATACCAAGAAAACGCAGGCTCGATCCCGTTTGATGCATTGTCCGCGAAGGCCAGGGAGATCGTGCCCGTCGGCGCGATGGCGAGCAGGTGCGAGTTGCGAATGCCATGTGTTCGGATCGCCTCGCGGATATCGTCGGGCAGGCGTTTGGCAAAGCCACTGTCTAGATAGCGGTCGGCGTCGAACTGCGGGAAAGCGCCTTTTTCCTTGGCCAACTCGATGGAGGCGCGATAGGCAGTGTCGCGCATGACCTGCGTGACCTCGGCGCCAAAATCGCGGCCTGCGTCGCTGTCATAGCGAATGCCCAACTCTATCAGCGCGTCGCCAAGGCCGGTATAGCCGAGACCTACCCGCCGCTTGTCCATCGCCTCACGGTGTTGTTCTTCCAACGGCCAGGTCGTGGCG
>CAZGNQ010000452.1:0-2407 GCA_964527285.1 uncultured Hyphomicrobiales bacterium
GCGCGCTTCAGCAGATGCTGCGCCAGGTGCTTTGGGGCCGGCTTGATGTCCTGCTCGTCGATCTGCCGCCTGGCACGGGCGATGTGGCGATGACGCTGTCGCAGACGGTGCCAGTGGCCGGTGCTGTGGTCGTCTCGACCCCGCAGGATGTGGCGCTGATCGATGCCAAGAAAGCAATCGACATGTTCCAGATGCTGAAAACACCGCTTTTCGGCATCGTGGAGAATATGTCGGTGTTCTGTTGTCCGCATTGCGGCAAGGACACGCCGCTGTTCGGTGCCGGCGGTGCCGAGGCCGAGGCTGAGCGCCAGGGTGTGGACTTCCTGGGTGCCGTCCCGCTCGATCTGGATGTGCGGCTGGCGGGCGATGGTGGCGTGCCGATTGTGGCAGCCAAGCCTGACAGCCCGCAGGCGCGCCGGTTCGCCGAGATGGCGATGCGCTTGGGAGAAAAACTGGACGCCGCCGCACGATCGCCCGAAGGCGATGAGCAGGCCGAGCCCTCAACGCGCGCTCCAGGTGCAGGCGCGATCCAGGTGGCTGGAACATGATCCCGTCTGCGCATGCCGAACCCGTTTTTCCTCCCCTCCTGCGCGGCCAGAAGGTGGCCGGCGACGTTGATGCCTTTTCCAAGGCGATGGCGGTGGCGGCGACAGGCATCGATGCGGGCCTGATTGTGTGGGCCGACCGGGCGGAGTGTCTCGACGCTGCGATCGTGCTGGCGCCCGAGACGCGGCTGGACGCCGCCATGGCGATGGTGCCGCTGGTGATGGTGGGCCTGGGTGACGCCATCGGCGCGCTGGCGCCGCCGGAGGTGGCCGTCACATGGCGGTGGCCGGACGTCATCGAGGTCAACGGCGCGGCCTGCGGGGTTGTGCGCGCCGGTGCCGCCACCCGTGATCCTGAAGCCGAGCCGGACTGGCTGGTGATCGGCGTCACGCTCCAGTTCACACCCCTGCTGGACGAGCCGGGCCGCATGGTCCAGGTCACCGCGCTGCACGACGAGGGCTGTGTGGAGATGAGCCCGGTCCCGGTGCTGGAGGCCTGGGCGCGGCACACGCTGGTCTGGCTCAACCGCTGGAGTGAGGAGGGTTTTGCGCCCGTGCATGAGTCCTGGCGCGGACGCTGCCCCACCCTTGGCGAAGAGACCACCGTGCAGATCGGCGGAGAAAAAATGACCGGCCTTTTCGTGGGCATCACGGACTATGGCGATGCGCTTCTCAAGACGGAGCAGACAAGCCTTGCGCTGCCACTGACCGGCCTTCTCGATGATGCGCGGGCGTGGCCTGACGATTTTATTTAGCGCGCTTTTGACGAACTCCGGTTCGCCTCAATCGCCCTCGCGCCGCGCCGGCAATGTCGACGCCCATTGATCCACACCTTCCAGCCATTGGATGCCATGAAACTCGCCCGCACACTGCGCTTTGATGACTCCGACCTCAACATCTTCGACCGCCCGGCCGAACTGGACGAATGGGCCGTCTCGGGCGCGTTTGCGTTTTCCAACGCCCAGGCCGATGAGCTGACCGGCAAGACGCGCCAGGCCTTCGCCAACGGCTGGCTGGGGCTGGAGACGTTCGGCCGCTCGACGTTCGTGGCGGTGGCGCAGATTTCAGAGGCTGAGTTCGAGGCCTGCGTGGCCGCACTGGCGGACCATTTCGTCGCCTACTATGGCGCGCCGGACCGGGCGGCCGCATTGCCGGTTGCGCGCGAGGAGGTGGCGTTCATGGAGAGCCTGTGCGCCGAGCACGATGACAACACGCTGCTCGCGGTGGAGCGGACGCTGGCGGATGCGGGCGTGAAGGAGGCGTTCCGCGCGATCAAACCCCGAGACGCCAGCCTCGACGCCTTCGCGGTGCACGTGGACGAATAGGGTGCATCGGCTGGTAGAGGCGGTGCGGTGCAGGGCTGAGGCTGCCCAGCCCCGGCGGAGCGGTTCAATTGTGCGGCGCACAAGGCGGCGAGATCCCAGTTGCGGAAGAAGCGGCGGCCAACCGACTTGTCGCAAGTGGAACATGCCGCCCCGAGCGATCCTCAACGGCTTGATTTCCGCTGCCGGGAAGGGCTACCGTCAACGCCGAGATAGGCAACGACGCAACGGGCCAGCACTGGAAATAGTCGCCTGGAGCAGTACGAACGGCTCGTGTTGGAAGTGCTCAACTTGCCGCTCTTGGTGCAGCGAGCAACGATGTGGTCGTTTGCGCTAGGTTCGGATTGGCGCCGCGCATCGCACCCATGGCCGACCGCGACAGGGGCGGACAGACGTCCAATGCGAAGGTTGGCATCTAGCCACCAGCGCGTCTGAACACCTTCTCCAAATACGGTCAAGATGCTAGGCTCCAACCGGTGGATAACGCATGAGAGGATCGAGCAGTGAGCACGCAAAAGAACCTCCAAGATCTGGAAGATG
>CAZGNQ010000453.1:0-2400 GCA_964527285.1 uncultured Hyphomicrobiales bacterium
CGGAGCAGGTAAGCCTTGCCGGGAGACCATCCACGCAGCGGGCGCCATGGCTGACATTTTCATTTCCTACAAACGCGAGCGCCGTCCGGCAGCACGCCATCTCGAACAGATACTCACCCGTTATGGCTACTCGGTCTGGTTCGACCTCGCACTCATTCGCGGCGCCGACTATGAGGACCAGATCCAGCGCGAATTGAACACGGCTGCTGCCGTCATCGTGCTTTGGTGCGGCCTCTCGGTCCGCTCAGCTGGTGTTCGTTCCGAGGCGTCGCGCGCGAAGACTCAGGGCAAACTGATCCCGGTCGTGATCGAGCCCTGCGAACTGCCAATGTTTTCGACGCTGGAGCAGAACATCGATCTGAGCGCCGCTTCGGGATCTCCGCGGGATCATGCGCTCGATCCGGTCCTGGACGATGTTGAGCGGCTTGTCGGTCGCGAGCCTGCGATCAACCTGAGAGCGCTGCGAGACTACGAAGCGACTTGGCGCACGATGACCGGCGGCCTTTCCCTGGCGCGGTTACCGCTGGAGGAGGTGCCGGTCCCTGACGACGCAGAGCGTGGGGCTTCAGGCGATCAGGTGGAAACGGGCAGTGAGTTCAGCGCCTGGAAGGCGGAGTGGGAAGCCGCGTCGTCGGGCACGGACCTCGTGCGACTGCGCGCGATTGCCGAGTTTGGCCACCCCTATTTCGCCGCTTTGGCACGCGCCCGCATCGCCGAGGTGGAAGCGGAACTCAAGCGCCTGGCCGAAGAGCAGGAACGGGAAGCGCGGGCGCGCCAGCAGGCCGAGCAACGCCTGGCGCAGTACCGCGCCGAAGGCCGCATCGAAGTCGCTGCACAGCGCTTCTACCCACCGGGCAAAGACGCCGTCCAGGCCGGCTGGCTGAAGCCCGGCGCGGGCAACACCGAGCGGTTCCAGGACCTCGATATCGGGCCTGAGATGGTCGTCGTGCCGGGCGGGGACGGCATCGCGCCCTTCGCGATCGGCCGCTTCACGCTCACCTTTGCCGAATGGGATAACGCGCAGAAGCACCCGCAGTGGCAGGAGCATTCCGGCATCGCCCCGCGTCAGCCAGAAGACCGTGGCTGGGGGCGTGGCAGGCAGCCGGTGATCAACGTGAGCTGGGAGGACGCGCAGGCCTACAGCCGCTGGCTCAGCCATGTGACAGACAAGACTTACCGCCTGCCGAGCGAAGCCGAGTGGGAGCACGCCTGCCGGGCCGGCAGCAAAACGAAGTATTGGTGGGGAGACAACATCTCAGCAAAGCAGGCCAACTTCGGACAAAACCGAAATAGAACGGTTTCAGTCGATAGTTTTGAGCCTAATCCGTGGGGCCTCTATCAGGTTCACGGCAACGTTTGGGAGTGGTGCGAAGACGCTTACGACGCCTCTTCTCGCGTTCTTCGGGGCGGGTCCTGGGGCTACGATCCGGACAATCTCCGCTCGTCGGGCCGCGGCAGGTACCGACCTGTCTACCGCAGCGGCAGCCTCGGGTTCCGTCTTGCCAGAACGCTCTAACACCTTTCCCCTTTACGACCTTACCTCTTGAATAGTGCGTTCGCCCCACCGCACGCCATCACTTTCGCCCGCGCTCCGCCTCCCGCGCCCGGTCCAGCACCTGAATATCCCGCACGCCGGCCATGAAGTAATTGTAGCCCGTGTAGAACGTGATCGCGGTCGCCGCCCACAGCAGCGCGAGGCCCGCCGTCGCAATGCCAGCCGCGTAAGCCGTGCCGACCGCCGGCGCCAGGATCAGCAGGCCAAGCGCCACCAACTGCACCACCGTCTTCCACTTGGCGAGCTGCGTGACGGACACCCGGTCCAGCCGATCAAGCGTGGCCAACAGCTCGCGTAGGCCCGACACCAGGATCTCCCGGCTGATGATCACCACCGCCGCCAGCACGTGCGGCCCGGCGATGGTGCGGTCGGCCACCAGCATGACGATCACGCCCCCCACCAGCAGCTTGTCGGCGATGGGGTCCAGCATCTTGCCGAGCGCCGTCGTGCGGCCGGTGGAGCGCGCCACGTAGCCGTCCAGCGCGTCCGTGGCCGCGGCAATGGCAAACACGACGAAGGCCGAAAACCGCGCCGCCGCGCTGTCGCCCACCAGGAGCAGCAGCACCACCGCCGGCACGGCCGCGAGGCGGAACAGCGTGATGGTGTTGGGGTGGATCGACACGATGGCCCTCATGACCGACTGGGCGGTTTTTGCGGTCATAGTTGCAGCGGCGTGCGCTGTCGCGCTTGCGGTGACATGCATGGCGGTTCCGGCGGGTGACGTGTGGAACCTCACGTAATGCGACTTGCGGGCCGGCGCTGTCACAATCACGTCACAATATGCGGAGCGCGGGGCATTTTTGTTTTTCTCGGCAAAGCCGCGTGCGGCAGTCGCCGCATACGCT
>CAZGNQ010000454.1:0-2379 GCA_964527285.1 uncultured Hyphomicrobiales bacterium
TGGGCATCTGGGTCAACCAGCATGTCCGGGACGATGAAGAAACTGACCGGCATTTCGATGCATAGCCCTGGCGCGAGATACTGCTGGGTGAAGCAGAAGCATTCAATCTTGTTGAAGTATGAGCCGACGATCTCAGGCGTGACGTTGAACGTTGCCGTGCCGACGATGGGGCGGTCCGACGTGTTGGTGGCCTGATAGAAGACCAGCATCTCCTTGCCGATCTCGACCTCAACCTCGCTTTGCACCGGCTTGAATGACCAATCGAGCCCACGGGCCGTGTTGGCATCAAATCGCACCGTCATGATCTCGCCCGTGATGCGCGTGGCGTCTGGCGCTGTGTCGGCGCGCCGCGTCGTCCCTGCGTACCCGGTCACGCGGCAGAACATTTCATACAGCGGCACGGCCGCATAGGAGAGGCCCAGCATGCCGACGACGAGCAGCACCAGCGGCGCGACCACCTTGGCGTTCCGTGCCAGCGAGCCCGGAGCGGTCGTGGTGGATGGGGGTGTGGTGCTGTCAACCAAGGTCGGCCTCTGTCGGTTGTTCACGCCTTGCTTTGCATGTGGTTTTCACGCGGGGCGGGTCGATGCGGCGAGACGTCATCGCAGTCCGGTCAGACCCTGCCCGACGACACGCCGTCAATCTTGCTGGCACTTGCCGCTTGATCAGGCATTTTGGCCCGGTTTTCACCTGTTTTGCCCGCTGGACCTGCATCACCGCGGCTTGATCAGCGCACGTTCTACAGTGCCCGGTTCAGGACATTGCTGCCGAGGCGCACGATCGTCACGAAGTAGAACAGGACGACGAGCGCAACCAGGGCTGCGGCAATCGCCAGGGAGCGCAGGTTGCGGCGCCGCTGCTCATCGGGTGTCAGGACAACCCCATCCGGCTCGCCTTCCGGCGCACCGTTGCGCGTTGTTTCATCCGCCATGTTCTTCCCCCTAGCGATCAGGTTGCTCACCGCGGCCGTGCATCGTTGTTCGCCGGTCTGCAGCCGGCTGCCTCATCAGAGCCAACGCGGCGCGACGCTGCCCAGATCCAGGGTCTGCGCTGCGACATGGTCGACGAGAAGGCCCGCAAACACGGCAAAGAGATACCACAACGAAAAGGAAAACAGCCGGCGGGCCCAGTCATCACCGGTCCGCGGATCGCGCACGCGGTAGACCTGGACGGCCAGTTGCAGGAAGCGCGCGCCCAGCAGAGCCGCGCAGACGCCGTACGCCGGTGAGGCCATGCCGAGCAGGCTCGGCAGCACAGGCAGCGGCACCAACAGGATCGAATAGATGAGGATCTGCCGGCGCGTCTCATCGAGACCCGCCACCACCGGCAGCATCGGTACTTCGACACGGCTGTAATCGCGCGCGCGGTAGATGGAGAGCGCCCAGAAGTGCGGCGGCGTCCACATGAAGATGATCATGAAGAGCACGACGCCCTCGATCGAAACATCTCCCGTCTGCACGGCCCAGCCAATCATGGGCGGGAAAGCGCCGGCGGCACCGCCGATGACGATGTTCTGCGGCGTCGAGCGCTTCAACCACATGGTGTAGATGAACAGGTAGAACGCGATCGTAAGCGCGAGCAGTGCCGCTGCGACCCAGTTGATCACAAGCCCGAGCGTCATGACCGACAGGATCGATAACACGATCCCAAGAGCGAGCGCTTCGTCCGGCGATACGCGGCCACGCGGGATCGGGCGCGCGGCGGTGCGCGACATCCGACCATCGATGTCGGCGTCATACCACATGTTGAGAGCGCCAGATGCGCCGGCGCCGACGGCGATGCAGAGGAGCGCGGTGATGAACAGCAGCGGGTGCATGTCCCCCGGCGCGAGCACCTGCCCGACGAACGCTGTGAACACGACGAGCGCCATCACGCGCGGTTTCAGCAGCAGGACGTAATCCTTGACGGTGCCATGTGCAGCAAACGCGCCAGCCGGCGGCGTGTCAAAATCGGTGGCTTGCTGTGGTCCGTGCGCGGCGTGTGCGGTCGTCATGCTTGGCAATCTGTCAGCTGGCGCCCGCAGCTTATGGACCCGGGCGTAAGGGCGGGACGGATGGGCAGATAAGACAGAGGCGGCGCGCCATGGCACGCCGCCCCCGGAACAGGTCACGACCGGGGCCGCGACGGGCGCACCATCACTTGATGCGCGGCAGCGTCTCGAACTGGTGGAACGGCGGCGGTGAAGACAGCGTCCACTCCAGCGTGCTCGCACCTTCGCCCCACGGGTTGTCCTGCGTCCGGCGCGCCGCGACAAACGCGTGGATCACGCCCCAGAAGAACACCAGGAGGCTTGCCGCCGTGATGATCATACCGATCGAGGACACATAGTTCCAGAAGGCAAACGCGTCTGGGTAGTCGGCGTAGCGACGCGGCATGCCG
>CAZGNQ010000455.1:0-2377 GCA_964527285.1 uncultured Hyphomicrobiales bacterium
GCCAGCGCCGGCGCCGCTCGCGATGTTGGCGCTGCCGTCCACATTCCGGCCGGCGTCAGTGCCGCTCGCGATGTTACTGCTGCCGGTCACATCCCTGCCGGCGAAGGCGCCGCTCGCGGTGTTGTTAGAGCCGTCCACATTCCCGCCGGCGGCGGGTCCGCTCGCGACGTTGTTGCTGCCGAACACATTGGTGCCGGCACTGGTGCCGCTCGCGATGTTGCTAGAGCCGTCCACATCCTGGCCGGCGTTGGTGCCGCTCGCGATGTTGTTGCTGCCGGTCACCTCCCTGCCGGCACTGTTGCCGCTCGCGGTGTTGTTAGAGCCACTGACAGTTCTTCCAGCGTCATTTCCTAGCGCCGTGTTGCCCGAACCCTCAACATTCCTTCCAGTGTCGTTCCCGACGGCAAGATTGTCGAAACCATCCACATCGGTTCCGGCCCGCTCGCCGATCGCCGTGTTGTCAAAGTTGGTGAAATTGTCTCCGCCCGGACCTGAGGCGTTATCGGCATCATTGCTGCGCAAGCCCGCATCAGGCCCGCAATTGAAGGAGTCCGGGCCACCGGCCGGCACTTGCGCCCCGCTGCTCCCGGTGCTTGTGAAATCGCACGAAGCCTGCGCGCGCGCGTACTCCACCCCGCCGAGCGCCGCGGCCAAAGCGATCACGCTGACCGCGCCGAGACCCTGCAAACCATTCATCCCAATCCCCCATCAAATCAAGAAACGCAATATCAACACGTCGGTCTCGCGCGCTATCACCGCAGCGCGCGTCCCCACGCCTGTTATCACTTACTCTTTCCAAGCACAGGTCTACTGTAACACAGGTGGAAAAGCGACTCCTCGAGCAGGGCACTCCGCATACAGCGTGTTTTTTGGACGAAGTCTGTGGCCATATTACCACCTTTGGCACGAAAATCTACTTTAAGTTGCATTTATTTCTTTTACATCTTTCAGTTTTTAAGCTCCCACGTCACGCTTTCGCCGTCAAATCTGCGGTGTAGGTGTCGATGCCCGGCACATCATCCGGGTCGCTGGCGATCGGGTTTCCCCACGGCCGCGCTTTCTGGCCTTCTCGCTCAGGTCTCATCGTCACAACCGGATTTTCGTTTCTTTGCAAACAAAACTCATGGCTTGCCGTTACCGCCTGAGCTTGTATGCTCGTGCGAAAACTTGCCGGGAACATGCTTTGCGGTCGTGGTCGCTGCCGGGCCGCGTCGATTGGGGGGGACATGTCGAGTCAGGGAAGCAGGCGCGGCGCATCGATCATCTGCTGGATGATCGGATCGGCGCTGGCGCTCGGCCTGGTCGTTTCGGCCAGTAGCGCCCAGGCGCAAAACGCGCCCAAGGTCCCTGACAATAATCAGCTTGTGCTGTTGATCCGCAATGCGATCGTCGCCCTGAATAATGCAAATCAGACCGGCAACTATACTGTCTTACGCGACCTTGGCGCGCCGGGCTTCCAGCGTGCCAATACCGCGGCGCAGCTCAGCCTCATCTTTACCGACCTGCGGGAGCGGCGGCTCAACCTTGCAGCGGTGGTGCTGCTGACGCCGAAGCTCACCGAGAAGCCGGCGTTGACAGAGCAAGGTCTCCTGAGACTCAAAGGTTTTTTCCCCACTCAGCCGCAACTCGTCTTCGAGATGCTTTTTCAGCAGCTCCAGAGCAAATGGCTGGTGTTCGGCCTGAGTGTCAACGTTGCTAAGGGTAACACGCAGCAATCAGGCGCCGCGCCCGATCCAGAAGCAAGAGAGGGGCAATCACAAGACGAGGCCCGCGCGGTAAGTGAACCCGGCGCCACGACCGACCGGGCTGCGTTCGTGCCGGTTCCAGCTGATGTGCCTGCTCCAAAGCGCCGCCCGTCAGTGGCCGAAGCCGACCAACCCGCGTCATCTGAGGCTGGCGAGGCTGATCCCGACGACTCAGCAAATGATAGCGTCTGGTCATCTCCGGACAACTGGCCCTTTTAGATTTCTGGCGGCTACGCGATGAAGGCACACTGCCGCTAGAGACGCAGCGGCTTTGGGCCAATCTAAGCTTGCGCTTGGCGAGCAGCCACGTACGACAGGAGCCACACGATATTGCACTGTCGTGCTCTCATAAACATTGGCGATATGCTCAGGGAAGTTGCGTGCGACCGCTCTCACCGCATCTCCGCCGACCATTTCGGGGTCTGGAACGGCCAATTTTGCGGCGACAGCGGACGTACCAGACGCAAACGTTACAGCAGGGTGTGCATTGGCTGTCGGCTGGAACGCTCATTATGAGAGCAGCGGATCAGTCACGACTCGGCTTCTGAAAAGGCGTTTTGCAGAATTTCTCGAATTACATCGGCCATCACCTCGTCCTGCTCGATGCAAGCCAGCCGAATGCGCTTGTGCAG
>CAZGNQ010000456.1:0-2374 GCA_964527285.1 uncultured Hyphomicrobiales bacterium
GACGGTGCACTGGTGGTCGAGCTCAAGTCGCGAGGCCAACGCCGCAGCGTTGACCCGACCCAATCATAACTTCGCTCCGTTTGAACTCAGAGGATGAATTTGGAGAGGTCCGCATCGCGCGCCAAGTCGCCGATGTGCTCAACAACGTAGGCGCGATCGATGTGCACCGTCTGACCTGAGCGATCTGCTGCATCAAAACTCACTTCATCCAGCACCCGCTCCATCACAGTCATCAGTCGTCGAGCGCCAATATTCTCCACGCTTGAGTTCACGTCCACCGCAATGGTCGCGATCTCGTCGATGGCGTCTTCGGTGAATTCAAGCGTAAGACCTTCGGTTTCCATCAGGCCCGTATACTGCCGGATGAGGCTCGCCTTGGGCTCCGTGAGGATGCGCTTGAAGTCATCCTTCGTCAGTGCGCGCAGCTCAACCCTGATCGGCAGACGCCCCTGCAGTTCAGGCAGCAGATCCGACGGCTTGGCCACGTGAAACGCGCCTGAGGCGATGAACAGGATATGGTCCGTCTTCACCGGCCCATACTTGGTGGAGACCGTTGTGCCTTCGATCAGCGGCAGAAGGTCCCGCTGGACGCCTTCGCGGCTCACGTCGCCGCCCATCCGATCGGAGCGGGCGCAGATCTTGTCGATCTCATCCAGGAAGACAATGCCGTTGTTCTCAACCAGATCGACCGCCTCGCTCTGAGCGTGGTCCTGGTCAACCAGTTTGTCGGCCTCCTCCGCAATAAGGACATCATAGCTCTCGCGCACGGTGAGCTTCTTCTTTTTCGTCCGTCCTGCGAAAGCCTTGCCGAACATGTCGTTGAGGTTGATTGCGGTGGCCTGTCCCGGTTGCAGACCTGGCAGGTCCAATCCCTGGAACGGCGACGACGTGTCCGCCACGTCGATCTCGATCATGCGCTCGTCCAGGTCCCCTTCGCGCAACTTCTTGCGCATCGTGTCGCGCGTGTCGGCGCGCGCGCCATCGCCCACCAGGGCACGAAGAACGCGATCCTCCGCATTGAGATGGGCCTGGGCCAGAACAGCCTCGCGCTTTTGCTCCTTGATAAGGTTGATCGCTACCTCGACCAGGTCGCGGATGATCTGCTCAACATCGCGTCCAACGTAGCCCACTTCGGTGAACTTGGTGGCCTCAACCTTGAGGAACGGCGCGTTGGCGAGCTTGGCGAGACGTCGCGAAATCTCCGTTTTGCCGACGCCCGTGGGGCCGATCATGAGAATGTTTTTCGGCAGCACCTCGTCGCGCAAGTCGCCGGTCAGTTGCTGGCGCCGCCAGCGGTTGCGCAGTGCGATGGCAACCGCGCGCTTGGCGTCGCCCTGGCCGATGATATGGCGGTCCAGTTCGGAGACGATTTCACGGGGAGAAAAATTTGTCATGTGGGCTCAATCGATCCAGTGCGGTGGTGTTTCATGATCAATGTGGCGCCGTCACAGTGGGCTGCCAGGTCGGCGATGGGCCGGAAGCCGGCCTTGCGGTAGGCGCGAATGGCGCGTGTGTTTGCGGGATCGGGATCAATGATGATCTCGCGATGGCCCTGGTGGCGGAGCCTTGCGACGAAGGCGCTCAGAACGGCTGGCCCGATGCCGCGCCCAAGATCGTCGGGCGCGCCAATCGCGATGTCGACACCAACGGTTTCAGGCGTCAGCGCCATTAGCCAAGGGTCCGTTTCAATCCAGGGCGGGCGTTGGTGGTCACCGATCGACCAGACCTGAATGTATCCCGCCGGCCGCCCAGCAAGATGGAAGATAAACGGCTCTGTCGTGTCCTCGCCGGCAAGCATGGCCGCCACGTTTGCTAGCTCTTGCGTCGGCTCGCCCCACCATTGCCGCCAGTGCTCGCCATCCATCCAGCGCGCCAGAAGGTCCAGGTCGGCGCGGTTGACCGGCGCAAACGTGATGGCCTCAGCCCGGCCTGGCCCGGTGGCCGCAACGTGTGACGGCGCCGGCGTCAGACCGAACTCTCCAGCGTTTCGACGACAAGGTTGTCGTTGGTGAAAACGCAGATGTCAGCGGCAATCGCCATCGCCTTGCGCGCCACGGCTTCCGCATCATGGTCAGTGTCGAGGAGGGCGCGGGCGGCCGCCAGTGCGTAGTTTCCGCCGGACCCGATCCCCATGACCGCGTCCGGCGGCTCCAGAACATCACCTGTTCCAGTGAGGACAAGCGAGTCCGTCGCGTCGGCCACCAGCATCATGGCCTCCAGGCGGCGCAGATAGCGGTCCGTTCGCCAATCCTTGGCGAGTTCCACACAGGAGCGGACCAGCTGGTCGGGATACATCTCCAGCTTGGCTTCCAAGCGTTCAAACAGGGTGAAGGCATCGGCGGTGGCGCCCGCGAATCCGGCGCTCCCCTGGCCC
>CAZGNQ010000457.1:0-2369 GCA_964527285.1 uncultured Hyphomicrobiales bacterium
AGCCCTTTTTCAACAGCCTGCTAGGGCTTACCGGACAGCAGATGGGATTGCGGTCAACCTTAGCAGCCAGCTTATGCATACCCGTCGGTGGTGTCATCAACTGAGTTGATGTGACGTGCAAAGCTCTTCCGCGCACCTAAATGTCCACAGTTTTTGCAGACTTGGCGTGTCTCATGGAATGAATATTGCGCCAGTATCTCATTGAAGTGCGCGATCGCGCTGAGATCGGCAGCCTAGTCACGCATCAGAAAAGAACTGCGATGGAGCTCAATCAGCAATGATTGCAAATTTCAGTTTGCTGCCATGGATGGAGCTTGAAGATGTTGTGTAGGCTCACAGCCGGTCTGGGGTAGCGGCTGCCATCGGGCATATGACAGCTCTGAGGCGAGAGCCGACATGGCTTCAGCCGGGCTTGCCGGGTTCGGGCCACGGACGAGGGTTCAGCGTCTGGTAGTCCGCTTCCGCCTCGAAGCGGTCATCAAGACAATGTCCGCTGCTATCCGATATTGCTGTGAGGAGTTAGTTACCAAGCTTTGCGCTCCCTCGACTTGGGCGGTGCTACAACCACAACCGACGAGATTAAGGGCAGCGCACCCAAAAGCTGACTTTCAGAACAGTATCAGTCGACCACGACCCTAGGCTCAAGACTCAATCAAATCTAGTAAGCGAGCAGAGTTGCGAGCGCGACAGCTCAGAGGACATTTCTGCCCGGCTTGTCATATCGTGTCGCGATCCGGCGAAAATCCTTGCGACGGCAGAAGGCATTTTCGATGAGATGGCGATCCTTGTACCGAGTTTTGTAATAGTTGCCCGGTGGTCTACCGCCTATAAATACATCTCCGGCGAGAAAAACGGAAAAGGCAATAATCGGACGAAAAAACGGACAAAAGCCACCAATGGAACGGGTCAGCTTGCCGATGTCCGATAATCAGGTGTTTTGCGGGAGGGGTCACTCCCCACACCCAGTTGCCTCTACCCGCCGTCAGCATTATCGAGAATTTCTCAGCGGATTTAACAAAAGCGCTGAAGCTCTGCCGCCAGCCGAATTTCGTCGATCAGATCCGTGGTGGGGCGACGGCCCACTTCAATCTCTGCTAACATACCCTTGATGACCAGATCCTAAGTCAAGACAACGGCCTTGCAATAGTCGCTTTTAGTGATGGCCCCAGTATTGTATTTTACCTGTAGCACGAACACTTCTGCTTGAATAAGCTGGATTCGAGTGACTTCGCCAACCTCAAACAATTCTTTCACATGTGCGTATACGTCTTCAGCTCGTTGGACCATCTCGTTTTCCTTGCTCAAGGCTGTACCAGATGCCCCAACGAAGCCAATCGCGAAGAGGATCCACAATCTCATCAAGATATTCCGTTTCACCACATACCTGTATTTTGATTTGCTGAAATAATAAATAGACCGACAGTTCTAAGCTAATTGTTTAGCAGGGTCGATAGTCGCACAGTGCAACGACCAATCGCAGAGATCATATCGTTGAATTTATCCATGCGCTAAGCCACAACGCAACCCTGAAGTTACAATAAAATTACGGCTTTTAGATAGATCTGTTTGTATTACAGACATTGGAGTGGAGACAGGGTCCTCGGAACGCCTGAGGGTGTTCCTGGCCTGCCCATGCTATTCAATCGAGGCGTTTTTCCGCGCCCGCAGTTGATGGCGAACCTCCCAACTCGTTTTGCTTCAGCTTTCGAATATCGTGTTTCCGGTGAATTGGGATGCACACCTGTGCGGCCGGCACCCGGGATTGGCTAGAGCGGCTTCAAGATAACCCGAATCGTTGTGGGTTTTGCGCTGCGGGGGATTCCAGCGCTGTGTGACCCGTGATTCCGTATCCCGAGGCGATTCGGGAGGCGGGACATGGCACGGGCTTACGGTTTGGATCTTCGGCGTCGCGTGATTGAGGCGATTGACGCGGGGATGTCGGCGCGCGCGGCGGCAGCGCGGTTCTCGGTCGGCGCGTCCACGGCGATCAACTGGCACCGGCGCTGGCGCGAGAATGGTGTGGTGCAACCGGGCCGGCAGGGCAAGCCGCGGCGCTCGAAGCTCGACCCTCACACGGCCTTCATTCTCGACCTGGTCGAAGAGCGCAAGGACATCGCGCTGCACGAGATTGCCGAGGCGCTGGCTACCGAGCGCGGCGTTGCCACCTGCCCGGCGAGCGTGTGGTACTTCTTCTCGCGGCGTGGGCTGACGTTCAAAAAAAGACGGGCCATGCCAGCGAACAGCAGCGCCCGGACGTCCTCGCGAAGCGCCAGGAATGGTTCGACAGCCAGCTCGATCTCGACCCGGACAAGCTGATCTTCATCGACGAGACCGGCGCCAGCACGAAGATGGCCCGCCTACGCGGCTGG
>CAZGNQ010000458.1:0-2364 GCA_964527285.1 uncultured Hyphomicrobiales bacterium
CAATCGCTCTTCCAAGCGCAATCCCGATGAGATCGTCGGCTACGAGGTGCGCAACGTTCTTCAGGTGCGCGTGCGCGATATTCCGGCGCTCGGGCCCATCATCGATGCCCTCGTTGAAAACGGCGCTAACCAGATGGGCGGCGTGCAATTCACATTCGCGGACCGTGAGGCGATGGAGGAGACGGCGCGCCGGCGTGCCGTGGCCACCGGACTGAGCGAGGCGCGGACGCTTGCCAAGGCGGCTGGTGTGCGGCTCGGCGAGGTGCTGTCAATATCGGATGGGTCAGCGCCGGGATTTGAGCCGGGTCCGCGCACGTTTGCGGCCGCCCGCACGGCGACCCCGGTCATGGCTGGTGAGGAGACGGTGGCGGTGGCCGTCACCATGACATTTGCCATCCAGTGAGCCACTCGTTTGCGCCGCTTGCGGAAAGCGTGTGCGGCACCACGGCAAATGGCGAACCGTTTTTCATTATCGGTTCCTCCATGAGACTTTTGCTCCAGGCAGCGCCGCCTCAAGCGGGTGAACCCTCACGCTGGGCTGCCGCTGCCCCATGAACCGCAGGTGACCGCCGTCAGGTCAGCCCGTCAGAGCTGCCTGAGGCGCTTGATGAAAAACACGCGCGCGTATCCACCGTGGACGCGCGTGCCGATTTCCCGATAGCCGAGGCGCCCATACATGGCAGCGTTGGCGGTCATGACAGCATTTGTGTAGAGGTCGACCGCCGGCAAGCCTCGCGCAGCGGCGCGCCCCTCGACATGCGCGATCAACGCCTTGCCGATCCCCTGGCCCTGATGAAGCGGATCAACGGCCACGCTTTCCAGGTGCATGCTGCCATCACGTTCGTAGAACACGGCGTGACCGGCCAGCATCCCTGTCCCTGCCCCGGCAGTTGCATGGGCGCGGTCACGCTGGCGCGCAGCGTTTGGCCCGACCCGGCAGCTTACGCCTGCCCGGCTTGCGTGAAGCGGCTCGGCACACCGCGGCGGGCTGGTCATCCACGCGCCTTGTGCGCCGGGCTCATCGGCCTGATTTGGCCGGAGCTTAGTGGCAACAACCACGTGCCCGGCAGCGACCAACATAGCATAATCTAAGTCCATTGGTGCCGGGGCACGTCCAATGGCCGCCGTGAACGGTTCGTACGCCGCTTTGGCGCAGGCGGCGATTGAAGGCACGTCGGCGGCGACGGCAGGTCGAATGGCGATCGGCGGTGCTGGGTGGGCCATCACACCACAGGCTCAAGGCCGAGGTCTGCCAGTCGCAAGCCCAGTTCGGGGATCGCCAGTTCGCGCACGGCCTGCGGTGTGAGCGTTGCGGTGGGCGGATGCTCGGTCCTGTTTTCGTATCCGGTGTGAGCGGGAGATAAATGGCGCGTCGTCACCAGTGTGCGCGCGTTGATGACCCAGTACTCCGGCACGCCAGCGGCTGCATAGAGCCGGGCCTTGATGGTCAGGTCATAGTCCAGCGAGCTGTCCGCGATCTCGACCAGCACGGCGATTGCGTGCGGTGGCACATCGGGCAGTGTGGTTTCGGCTCGCCGCACCATGAGGTCCGGTTCAGGGCTATCGTGGGGATCGAGCCGCAGGGGTGTGTCCACGGACACATGCCAGGCGTCAGGCGCCGCCCGCGTCCAGGCCCGATTGAGCGCATCCTTGAGGATCTCGTGGCGTGCGCCTTTGGGGGGCATCCGGATCAATTCTCCCCCGATCAGCTCGACCCGCGCGTCATCGGCGAGGATGCCGGCTTCGCCCATGGCAACCACATCGTCCCAGACAAAACGATGGCGCGGCAGCCCATCAGTGCTGATGGCGGCATTCAGCGGGGCGCGGCGGCTGAAGTTGGCGTGATCGTTCATGGCGCGATGTTAGCCCGCGGGCCGGCAACAAAAAAGGGGACCGCAACTGCGATCCCCCATGCTGCTGACCCCAGCCCTGCCCGATCGATCCAATGGCCAAGCGAGGGCCTATGGGACGCTGGGGCCGAGGCGCACCTCGATCAATTGTCCAGGAAGCTGCGCAGTTTGCGGCTGCGGGACGGATGCTTAAGCTTGCGCAGCGCCTTTGCCTCGATCTGGCGAATGCGCTCGCGTGTCACCGAGAACTGCTGCCCCACCTCTTCCAGCGTGTGATCGGCGTTCATGCCGATCCCGAAGCGCATGCGCAAGACCCGTTCTTCGCGTGCGGTCAGTGTTGCGAGAACCCGTGTCGTCGCTTCGCGGAGGTTCGACTGGATGGCCGCATCAATGGGCAGGATCGCGTTCTTGTCTTCGATGAAGTCGCCCAGGTGGGAATCTTCCTCGTCGCCAATCGGCGTCTCCAGAGAAATCGGCTCCTTGGCGATCTTGAGGACCTTGCGCACCTTCTCCA
>CAZGNQ010000459.1:0-2353 GCA_964527285.1 uncultured Hyphomicrobiales bacterium
AGGCCACCCAGGTCGCACCCATGGGCAAGGGCTACATCGACACGCCGGGCATCCACACCGAGGCGCAGACGCAAGCATGGCACCGCATCACCGCCGCGGTGCACGCCGGTGGCGGCCGCATCTACCTCCAGCTCTGGCATGTGGGGCGGATCAGCCATTCATCCCTGCTGCCGGGCGGCGCGGCCCCGCTTGCCCCGTCGGCCATCCGCGCCGAGGCGCAGACGTTCGCCCACGAGGGCTTTGTCGACTGCTCCACGCCGCGCGCGATCGAGACCGATGAGATCCCGGGCCTCATCGATCAGTTCGTCGCGGCGGCGCGCAACGCCCGTCAGGCTGGCTTCGATGGGGTGGAGGTGCACAGCGCCAATGGCTATCTGCTCGACCAGTTCCTGCACCCGCACGCCAACACCCGCGAGGATGCCTACGGCGGGTCCGACGAGAACCGTGCGCGGCTGACGCTGGAGATCACCCAGGCGGTTGCCGAGGCTGTCGGCGCGGATCGCGTGGGCGTGCGGCTGTCGCCGTCGGGCACTTTCAATGACATGCGCGCCGACAATGCCGAGCGCACGTTCGAGGTGGTGATCGACGGGCTGAACGCGATGGGGCTTGCCTACCTGCACATGGTTGAGCAGTTCCCCGGCGCCGATGTCGGCGATGACGAGGCCGCGCTGGTGAAGCGACTGCGCGAGCGCTGGGCCGGCGTCTACATCGCCAACGGTGACTTCGATGCGCAGTCCGGCGCGGCGGCCATTGAGACGGGCCATGCCCACGCGATCGCCTACGGCCGTCCGTTCATCTCCAACCCCGACCTGCCGGAGCGCTATCGCCGCGGCGCGCCGCTGACCGAGCCGGACCATAACACCTTTTACGGTGGCGATGCGCACGGCTACACGGACTATCCGATGCTGCCGGCCGCGGCGTGATGCTTTGAGGTCGTATTGCCTGCGCGGCACTTGCCGCCACATTCTAACCGGTGCACAAGCGGTGTTTCGCCGCTTGGCACCGACATCGCAGCGCCGGGGAGTTGATCATTGCGCGCCGAAGCACAGAACATTGTCGATGAAATCCAGGAGTCGCTTGCACTCCTGAGGAGGCATCTTTGACTGGGATACAGCACACGATCGCCTTGCCGAGCTGAACGCCCGCGCCGAAGACCCGGACCTGTGGTCGAATGCGGCCGTGGCGCAGCGCGTTATGCGCCAGCGCACGCAGCTCGAGGCGGCGATCAACACGTTTGAAAAGACACAGGACGAGCTTGGCGACACCGCTGAGCTGATTGAGATGGCTGAGGCCGATGGCGACGAGGACCTCGTTGCTGAGGGCATCGCTGCGCTCAAGCGGGTACGCGATGAGGTGAAGGCGCGCGAGCTCGAAGCGCTGCTGTCCGGCGAGGCCGACGGCAATGACTGCTATCTTGAGATCCACGCTGGCGCTGGCGGCACGGAGAGCCAGGACTGGGCGAATATGCTGCTGCGCATGTACACGCGGTGGGCGGAAAAGCGTGGGTTCAAGACAAGCATCATTGAGACGAGTGAGGGCGAAGAGGCGGGCATCAAGTCGGCCACCGTCGAGATCAAGGGCGAAAACGCCTACGGCTGGCTGAAGACCGAATCTGGCGTCCATCGCCTGGTGCGCATCTCGCCCTATGACAGCCAGGCACGCCGCCACACATCGTTTGCGTCGGCCTGGATTTTCCCGGTGGTCGACGACAACATCGAGGTGGAGGTGAACGAGAGCGACTGCCGCATCGACACCTACCGTGCCAGCGGCGCCGGTGGCCAGCACGTCAACACCACGGACAGCGCGGTGCGCATCACGCACGAGCCGACTGGGATTGTGGTGCAGTGTCAGAACGAGCGCTCACAGCACAAGAACCGGGCGACAGCTTGGGCCATGTTGCGCGCCCGGCTGTATGAGATGGAACTGCAAAAGCGCGAGGAGGCCGCCGAGGCGCAGGCCGCGCAGAAGACGTCCATCGGCTGGGGCAATCAGATCCGCTCCTACGTCCTGCAGCCCTACCAGATGGTGAAGGACCTGCGCACGGGCGTGGAAAGCGGCACACCGCAGATTGTGCTGGACGGCGGCATCGATCCGTTCATCGAAGCGTCGCTCGCCCAGAAGGTGCATGGCAAGGAGGGTGAGGGCGTCGAGGACATCGAATAGCCCTGCCGAATGCCAAGCTCTGATCTCTTCGATCTCTTCCGCTGGCGTCACCGACCCGACAACAGAAAAGCGGCCGATGCTTCCACTGCATCGGCCGCTTTTTCAGTTATTGGTCGCGAGTTGGGCTCTCGTTGTGCCCGGTGCTGGCTCCGGGCGCCCCTCGCCTTTGCGCCCATCCGGTCAGCTTCAG
>CAZGNQ010000460.1:0-2350 GCA_964527285.1 uncultured Hyphomicrobiales bacterium
CGTCGGCGAAGCCGGCCCCGCCTCCTCCTTCGGCAAGTATCTGGCCGGCCGGCATGCGATGAGCCACCGCGACGTGGACGCGGCCTCGCGGTATTTCGAACAGGCGCTGGAGCGCGAGCCGGAGAACGACCGGCTGCCAAAGATGCCTCGTCAGAAGAATTTGTGGGTGAAATCTGGTTGGGGAAGATCGCCGAGGGTGTGATAGAGGGCGATTTCGTAGGCCTGTTGAGTGCGAAAGCCGTATGACTTTCTGGTGATCAATTTCAACTTATTGTTGAAGCCCTCGACGATGCCCGCGGAAATCGACCCGCCAGCCCGAAACCAGTTCAGA
This sequence comes from uncultured Hyphomicrobiales bacterium, assembly GCA_964527285.1. Taxonomy (GTDB): domain Bacteria; phylum Pseudomonadota; class Alphaproteobacteria; order Rhizobiales; family CAZGNQ01; genus CAZGNQ01. Next base: position 332 of record CAZGNQ010000460.1, read on the forward strand.
ACCAACTCCCTCTTGTCGCGGAGCATGCGGGCGACTCGCTTCATCGGCTCGATCTTGCTACGCATCGCCCGGCGGCACCATTGTTCCAAGAATCGCTTGGCCCAGAGAATGCTCCAGTACTTCCAGAACCGCTGGAAGTCTTCCTTCATCAGATGGCTCCGCACCGACTTAAGATTGAGCCCAAGCAACTCTTTCAGCTTGACTGCTTGGGACTCGGTTAGATTCTCGGGACGTTTCAGCAGCAGCCAGCGCGATCCCTTCAGTGGCTCGTAGCCCTGGGCCTTGAGCTGCTTGACTTCCGCGGCTCGGACCTTGTCGATCGCTTTGTTCATCCGCTGCATAATGTGAAACCGGTCCAGCACGTGCACCGCCTGGGAAGCCTTCTTGGCGATCACCTTCAAATACGCTTGCCACATGTCGCTGCACACAAATTGCAACTTCGCGCTACGACGCTCGCCCAGCATCCGAAAGAACCGCAGCAATGTCTTCGTGGTCCGATCGGCGCCGATCCACAGCAGCCGCTTGCGGCCCGCGTCCAGTTGATACACCACCGTCTGGTAGTGGTGCCCCCGATGCCACTGTACTTCGTCCACCCCAATGGCCCGGATTCCCTCCAAATCGCGATGATTCAGGCCCCAGTCCACCGCGTGCTTGACCGCGGCGTAGACCCGCTCCCAGCTCACGTGAAACGCGCTCGCCACGTCCTTCCAGCACATCCGCCGGGCCCAGCCAGCCAGGAACCATTGGTAGCTCCTCGTCATCGGGCTCTTGCCATCGGCCCACGGCACTCGTTCCACCTTCACGCCGCAATCCGGACACGACACTCGACGCAGCGCGTAGATGAAATACACCGCGATGCCCCACAGCGGAACGAACTCGAAGTGGCGTGCCGGCAACCGGTCGTAGCCCGAGCGCCGCTTGCCGCAGCCCGAGCAAATTGGCCGACTACCCGAACGTGGGCGGATCGACACTTCAAGCGCCAGCGGCGAGCGGTCTTCCGCCCAACGAACCGAATGATAAACGAAACCCTTTTGCCGCTCGACCTGGTTGAGGATAGTCTTGAGATGCATCCTGGATCGGCTCCTTGGGGACGAAGTTTGGCAACTCCATCCTGCCAAGGCCCCTTCCAGGATGCACCTGCTGGTTTCCCTTTCCGCAGCCTCTGGTCCAAGGCTTCTCCTCGTTCCCGTCCGCCTTCGCCGGCGCGTCGCCCTCACTGGCGGGCTGGGGGGATGCGACGGCGAAGACGGATCGGGAACAACCCGTCTGCCGAGCCAACGCAGAGCCATTCAGCCGCTTTTTCACCCACAAATTCTGCCGAAGAACCGCTTTTTAAGGGCCTGATGCGGATCGGCGGGACGACCCTGGGCATCGCCGCTGGCATTGTCATCCTGAGCAGCTTTCACCAGCAGCGATGGGCAACCATGATTGCCTTCGCGGTCTACCTTCTCGGCACCGGGTACATGACACTGACGAGTCGCTACAGTTATGCCTGGAGTGTTGCATCGTTTGTGCCACTGACGGTCTGGTCCGATACCTATCCGAACTATGCGAACGCCTTTGACTTCAGCACGGCCCGCTGGCTGGAGACTACCGTGGGCGTGATCGCCTACATGGTGGTCAGCACCGTATTGTGGCCCCGGACCGACGGCGATCTCTTCTTCGAAGCTGGCGCGCGGTTTCTGGCCAAGATGCGCGCCGTCTTCGGTCGGACGCGCCATGAACTGGCCAACCCGCCCGAGCGACATGAGCCGCTCCCAGAACTGGTCGATGATCTGTCGGCAACCCTCAATCGTTTGAAGCTTGCCCAGGCCGATACCTATTCCATTCACCAACAACGGCAGGCGTGGCAAGCCTGGGGTAGCAACGCGGTCACCGTCAGCGAATCGATTCTCCGGCTTCGTGAATTCATCGTCGACTACCGCGACATTCGTTTCGTTGAGTTGGTGGTCGATTTGGAAGAAGTCCTCGAACGTATTGATCGACGTCTGCAGCGCGCCGGCGAACTGTGGCCGACTC
>CAZGNQ010000461.1:0-2345 GCA_964527285.1 uncultured Hyphomicrobiales bacterium
GAACAGCGCGGCACCGTTCACATGGCCCGTCTTGCCCTGGGCGGTTGCCATACCCAGCGTGGTGTAGCGCTTGGCGTGTTCCACGTGGTCATAGCCCTCGCGCACGGCAAGCACGATGTCAGTGTCGGTCACGTCATGCTGGAAGTCGACGAACGCCTTGCCGCTTTTTCCTCCCCGGGCGGGCGCAACGCGGACCATGGGCTCCAACCCGCCGATGGGGCCGTCGTTGGCGTGCGGCACGTCGAGGCGCACGGGCGCAACGTTGAGCGCGGAGGCGAGCGCAACCCCGGCGTGGTAGCCGTCTTCCAGGCAGGACTGCGTGGTCCACTTGCAGCGCGCCGCGCCAATGACCGTCATGTCACGGTCCTGACGCGCCGTCACAAAGCTCTGCGCGCCCGTGTCGAACCGCGCGGGCAGGCCCTTGTGCGTTGCGAGGTGGAAGTTCGCATTCCAGCCGCCGGAGATGAAAACCGCGTCGCAGTCCAGACGCTCCAACGCCACCCTGTCATCCACACTGCGCATGTCGATGCCGGACACCCGCTTGGAGCCGTGCACGGCCTGGACCACATGGCCCGTGTGCACGGGCGCAGCGATGGCGTCGCGCACGGCGGGCTCGACCGGTGCGGGCGTCGCCCGCGCGTCGATGACCGCGGCCAGCTCCATGCCGGCGCGCTCCAGATCGAAAGCGGTGCGGTAGACGTCATCGCTATTGCCGAACACCGCCGCGCGCGATCCGCATCGTACCGCGTAGCGGTTGGCGTAGGTCCGGGCGGCACCTGCCAGCATCACACCGGGGCGATCGTTCCCTGCCAGCACGATCGGTCGCTCCGTACTGCCCGACGCGAGCACCGCATGGCGTGCATAAATTCGCCAGTACACCTGGCGCGGCTCGAACGCGGGCGGTGCGGTTCCCTCCTCACCGCTGCGCTGCAGCGCGCCGTGGGTGCCCGTGTCATAGCGGCCGAACACCGTCGTCAGCGGCAATACCGTGACGTTTTCGACCGCCTCCAGTTCGCGCACCACTTCGTCCACCCAATGGCGCGCGGGCAGGGAGTTTATTGTCGTGCGCTCGCCCAGCACCTGGCCGCCCAAGCGTGCGTCCTCATCGGCAATCACCACGTCAAGGCCGGACCGCGCCAGCGTCTGCGCCGCCATCAGGCCGGCCACGCCACCACCGATGATCAGCACATCGCAATGCTTGTGGGCGCGCTCGTAGTGGTCCGGATCGGGCGCGTCGGCCACGCGACCAAGCCCGGCGGCGCGTCGGATAAAGCGCTCGTAAATGGGTTCCCAGAAGGCGTCGGGGCGCTTGAAGGTCTTGTAGTAGAAGCCAGCCACCAGCAGCGGAGAGAACCACTGGTTGATGGACAGCAGGTCATACTGAAGGCTCGGCCAGCGGTTTTGCGAGCGTGCCGTCAGGCCATCATACAGCGGAATCTGCGTGGCCTTGGTGTTGGGCTCGCGCCGCGCGCCCTCTCCCAATTCGACCAGCGCGTTCGGCTCTTCCGCGCCGACGCCCAGGATCCCGCGCGGGCGATGGTACTTGAAGCTCCGACCCACCAGATGAACGCCGTTCGCCAGCAGCGCAGACGCCAACGTGTCGCCAGGATGGCCCGTGTAGGCCGTGCCGTCGAACTGGAAGTTGAGGGTTTTGCTGCGGTCGATCAGACCGTCAGTGGCGTTGCGGAACGGCTGGGAGCGCGTCATTCGGCGGCCTCGGGGCGGCTGGCAGGCTGACTGCTGGATTGGCTGGCATGGTTGGCGGATTTCGACTTGATGCGCGGCTTGGCGGAGCGTTCGGCGCCTGACCGACGTTCGCCTGGGCTGTCAGCGCCGGGCCAAGTGTAAGGCCAGGCCGGATCGCGCGTGCTGGCGCCATTCTGCTCGGCCCCGGGCACCAAGGCTTCCACAACCACGGCGCCGCCGCCGTCCGCGCCATGGGCAAGTGCAGTGACGCGGCGCGCTTCAGCTGACGGTGCAGGCTGTTGCGCACGGGACTGCGCTGCTTCCGCATGAACCGCCGGGTCCGCTGACGAGGAAGCTTCATGTTGGGCCGGCGGGGTGGCCGATGGCGTCTCCACGCCAGCCGGGCGCTGCACGTCGCCGCGTCGCGCGGCGTCAAACGCGTCTTCCACGGTCATGCCCTGATGCCGGGCCAAAGCAAATGCCCGCGCATCACAGGTGCCGAACACCTCGTGCGTGGCCGTGTCACGCTCGGCCACCAGCCAGCCGCGGCACCCTCCGACGTGCTGCCAATGCTCATGGTGGCGCCCACGTGGGTTGGTCCGGATGTGGACGTAGCGATACATGGCGTCCGCCCGCGCGTCCGGGCCGGCGTTTTCGCC
>CAZGNQ010000462.1:0-2335 GCA_964527285.1 uncultured Hyphomicrobiales bacterium
GCTGCAATCCCCTACAGGCTGCTTGTGACGATGTTAGCGCCGCTCAATCCTGCCGCGCAGCATTACGCGATCAGCCAGCTCAATACCAAAAACCTGAAGCGGCTACGCGGTGTGATGACGGTGCGGACCGCCTACCGCGAGGTGTTCCTCACCGGTGGTGTGCCACATACCGATGAGACAGGACGCAAGGCGGTCGAGACCGCACGTGTCGAACTCGACGAGCTCGTCGATGAAATCCTCGTTGCTGCCGGCGCTGTTGCTGAGGCCGCGGGATGATTGACAGTAAGCCACCGCAATTCACTGCGCTCGATAGTGCCGATGAAAGCTCGGACGAGGCGGCCGCACACCGCGTCGCGGAGCGATTGCAGATCCCAAAACTGGAACGCATGGGGGGACGCACACAACCGCCAAAACCACCCACGTCGATCAACACGTCAATCACGTTCACGCCCGACGAATTGCACATACTGCACCGTCTGTTTGGGCGCATCGAACGGATCACCGGGGTCCCCGTTGCAAACCGGAGCTTTGCCATCAAAGTCTGGCTGCATGCCGCGACAGCATCAGATCAACAGCTCAGCCAAGCCGTGGAACATGTCACGCAAGCTGACCGCCGAAGACGCTAGGTCGATCAGCTCGGTACCTTGGTATTGTGGTATGATCCCAACACCTTGCCTTGGCATCTTGGTAGGCCCGTAAACCGGTATATTATTGCTTTTGCCTCGAACTCAGATCCAACGGAATACAAACGCGAATGATCATACCATGATGTGACCAAACCATAGTCTTAATGTGATAAATTGGTTACATGGCACTATAGCATCTCGATGACATATGGTGGTGGTATCCTGGTATATTATCGTGTAACCATAATGCAAATTAGCGGGCCGTGAAACATTGTAATCTCATTTGAATGCCCAAACACTGTATACGATTATAAGCGGAGCGAGGTATGTGATTTGTCATACAAATCACTGCACCCACGTCGCCACTGCGTGGCAGCGGGGCAACCTCGTTCTCAAACGGCGAAGCCTTGGCCCATGACTGACGAACGAATCAAACCCGACAAAAAGTGTGACAATCCAGTTGTCTCCTTCCGCGTGCCGGCGAAAGAGCTCGCTGCATTCGATGCACGCGTGGCCGCGCTCGGCATGCGGCGGTCCCAGGCATTGCGTCAGCTCATGGGCAATTGCCACACGGCAGGACCAGCAGCGCTGACTGCGCCCCCGGTTAAGTCGCGCCGCAGCAAACTTGACCGCGTCGAAGAACAGCTTCGGCGGATCGGAAATCCCCTCAACCAGGCCGTGAAACGTGCGCATGAAGCGGCACTAAGGGGCGAGGCGGTGGCGCCGCATTTGGATGCGATTGCACAAATGCGCTCCGATCTGCTCGCAGTGCTGGTGGAGTTGATGCCGGATGATCCCAGCAGTTAGCCCCTGTGGTGCCGGTTTCGTTGGCAGCGGCCGGTACAAGACACTCGGCACCAAGGATGCCGAGAACCCCGATCGCGTGGCCTGGACCGCAAGCCGGAATTTGCCGTCTGACGATCCGCTGCTGAACGCGCGCGTGATGGGGCGAACGGCGAAGTATGCCCGCGATCAAAAAGGATCGCGCTGCCGCAAACCCTTGCTTCCAGTGAGCTTCAATTTGCCGCCTGACGAAGAACTCACCCAGGATCAGTGGGAAGCGGCCATCGATTACATTATCTCGCACCCGCAGATCCAACTCCAGGAGCATCAGTCCCAATGGTGGTGCCACAACGATACCGCGCACCAACACGTCCACGTCGATTTCAACCGGGTTCATCCCGAAACCGGGCGTGCATGGTCGGATAGCAAACAGTACCGACGTTTCCGGACCGCCTGCACCGATCTCGAACGGGAACTGGGACTTCGTGTGGTGACCTGGGATCGCGACGACGATCGCGCTCAGGCACCAACGCGTGGTGAAACAATGCAGAGCCGGCGGCGCGGCGATGCCCCTCGCGAGAAGTTCAGTAATCAGGATATTGCGCGCCTGGCCCCGCAGCTTGAGGCAGAAATGCGTGCCGCCGCCGGTTGGGAAGATCTGCAAACGCGACTGTCTCACCATCAGCTGGAGATGCAGGCCAAAGGCCCCGGCTTGGTGCTGACCAACGGCCGTCAGGAAATGAAACTCAGCCAGGTCGCGCCGAACATTCGCCGCGCCAGACCAACACGCGCACTCAAGCGCGACACCAGCCAAGACATTTATCTGGAAGAACGTTTCGAGCAGACCTGGGCCGACTTCGCCGGCCAGGAATTAATTCAAACACAACGCGACAAACGGCAGACACCTCAGCGGGGTGTGAAGAACG
>CAZGNQ010000463.1:0-2318 GCA_964527285.1 uncultured Hyphomicrobiales bacterium
GCGCGGCTGATGTAGCTGACGTTCCTGGCGACGGATTCGACACTGGCGCCCTGCCCGCGGCACGGTCGTGGCCGACCGGCCATTGTCAGACGCGCGCGGCGGCCTCGCCACAAAGCCTGCCCGTTTCCATGCAAACCCTTTTTGAAACGTTGGCGGGCCATTGTCGCGCGCGCTGCAAATGTGCATGCCGACATGGCACAAGATTTGGTTGCGGCAGCCATTGTGAACACCGGACGCACTGGTGCCATGATGTTTGAACGAGCCACAGGTTCGCGCGACGTGATGAGGGCCCCATGTTCGGGGCGTGACAACGGCGCAGAACAGCGTGGCGCTCCAGTGCCAATGGGCGCGAGGCTTGGGGATCAGACCGCGATGACGCGAAACGGCGACGACAAGGCGAGCGGGCAGGCGCGTGGCCGCGACGCATCCGACATGCCGCCGCCCCCTGACGTGCCGCCAATGCGCGGCGCAGCAGGGATTCCGATCTCGGGCAGCGGTCTTGGCATCCTGCCGCGCAGCCCGTCGGAACAGATTGAGCCCGGGCGTGGTCCTGAGCCGCCGCGCGGCCGACGCTCGCGCCGGGTCGCCGGCCCAAGCCGCACGAGCGGCCTCGTGAACGTCATGAACGGCGCACTCACCGGTGGTTTGTTGCTGTTGCTGGCCGCCGTCGCCGCCTACCAGTTCGCGCTCAGTCAATTCGACCGCCCGGGGCCCGCTGGTCAGCAGGTTGAGGTCGCGATCCCCAAGGGCGATGGCCTGAATGCCATTGCCGACCGTCTGGTGCGCGAAGGGGTCCTGTCAGACCGTTGGCTGTTCACGCTGGGGGTTTTCCGCTTCCAGGCCCAGCGCAAGCTGAAGGCAGGGGAGTACCAATTTCCAGCGCAAGCCAGCGTGCGCGAAGTGCTGGATATTCTCGTCGAAGGCAAAACCGTCCAGCACAAGGTCACAATTCCGGAGGGCCGCACCAGCTTTGAGGTGGTGGAAATCCTCAACCGACAGCCGCTGTTGACGGGCGAGATTCAGGCCATTCCGCCGGAAGGGTCGCTTCTGCCGAACACATACATCTTTGCGCGCGGCACATCCCGGCTGGAGATCCTGCGGCGCATGGAGCGCGCCCAGGCGGAATTGCTGGATGATCTGTGGGCCAATCGAGCGCCGAATCTGCCAATCAGTACACCTCAGGAAGCGATCAATCTTGCTGCGATCGTGGAAAAAGAGACCGGGGTGAAAGCCGAGCGCGCGCGTGTTGCCGGCGTGTTCATCAACCGCCTCAATCGCGGCATGCGGCTGCAGTCCGATCCCACCATCATCTACGGCATCACCCTGGGACGTGGTCCGCTCGACCGGCCCATCCGGCGCAGCGATATCAACCGCAAGGATGAGTTCAACACCTATCAGATTGCCGGCCTGCCGAAGACGCCGATCTGCAATCCCGGCAAGGCGGCGATCGCTGCGGTGCTGAACCCCGATGACCACGATGAACTCTTCTTCGTGGCGGACGGAACCGGCGGGCACCGCTTTGCGCGCACGCTGGACGAGCACAATGCGAACGTGCGCAATTGGCGCAAGATCGAGCGCGCCTTGCGGGAGCGCCAGGCGGCAGCGCGCGCGGCTGAAGCCCGTGGTGACGCAAGCGGTGGCGTGCGTGCGGCGGCAGCGGCAGGCGCCAATAGCCTCGCGCTTGCCACCCAGGCGACCGGGAGTGAACTCGCCGCCAGCACTCAGGGCTTCCCGCTGCCGGGCCGCAACCCGCGCAAGTGAACGCGAGAGCGCCACGGTCTCCACGAAGGCACCCGATCGAGCCAGCGCCCATCGCCCCTGCGCCCATCGCCCGAAGGGCTAACACCGCTCCCCTTGCGGTTGGTGCGTGCATGCGCGTCAAACTGCCACAAGCGATCCTCGCACGAGCCGGCGCTTGACGGCGCAAAGCCGGGACAGGACGGGCCGCGCCGCACGGACTTTGATCTCCCGCCACCCTGAAAGTGACCTTGATGCTTGCAAGCATGACAGGCTTTGCCCGCCGCACGGGCGCTCATGATGGCGCGGCCTGGACGTGGGAGCTGCGCAGCGTCAACGCCCGCCACCTGGATGTGCGCGCCAAGTTGCCAAACGGCAGCGATGCCCTTGAAGCGGACATCCGCCCACGGGTGGCCAAGGTGATCGCCCGCGGCAACGTCCAATGCGCGTTGCAGATGACAAGCGCGTCCGGCGCGTTGCCTCGACTGACGATCAACCGCGATGTGCTGAGCCAGGTGTTGGAGGCTCTGCAGGACCTTGAAACGCTGCACCCCATGGCCCCGGCGCAGGCGACCGACATT
>CAZGNQ010000464.1:0-2311 GCA_964527285.1 uncultured Hyphomicrobiales bacterium
GATATCCCATAAGCGCAGCGACCCGCCCGCAAGCGGCTGCGATCCGTTTCCCGCCACGAAGGGCCTCTTTCTTGAAGCGCGTTTGCGATATTGGCACGCACAAAGCAGCTCTTGCGAACAACAAGACGCCCATAATTGCAGAGCCTGTCGCCTTAAAGGCTGCTCGCCCTGCCGAACGAACCCCGCGTTGGCGGCGGATGTCGTTAACACTGGCATGAAACGACCGGGATACCTGCGCCATGTAAGAGCAACGCTCGACAGACCAGTGTTCGAACACGAGCGGCTTGTTTGAATGAGCGATTTTGGCGCCTGCATGGTGCGCGCGCGCAAAAAAGTCGGTGTCTTCGCCGCCTGTCAGCGCGAATCTTTCATCAAACCGAAGGTCGAGGCCGTCGGCGCGGACGATCCATGACGAGAACATCACATTGTTGGTGCTGGCCGCCCCTCTTTCATGGCCATCATAGCGACTTTTGGGCGGCACTATCCAGAAAGGCGTCGGGTCCGGGTAGACAGGCTCAACGCGTCCCTGAATCACGTCCGCATTGTAGCGCGTTGCGGCGGCCATCAGTTCGGCCAGCCAGTCCGGCGCGGCAGTCTCATCGTCATCGATAAAAGCAATCCAGTCAGCACCCAAATCAAGAGCGGCTTCAAGTATCGCATTGCGCGCCATCGAAATTCCGCGACGCGGTTCGTGAATATAGCGCAAAGGAAGCGGACACGTCGTAACAAAATTCTCAACGGCGGACCGGTTTGTTGCGTTAGCCTCGTTATCAGCAACCACGATGATCGGCGCTACGCCAAGAGGCACTTCTTGCCGGGCGAGCGATTCTAAACACTGTTTCAACATTATAGGGCGGTGTACAGTGCATACACCTATGGCAACAGTAATCACTTCTATTCCGCCCCCTTGCTGATCACCGGTCGCAAGATAGCGAACGGCGGACGAAGTGCAAGGGAAGAATGTTTAAGGATGATAAGGGGAATGTAACAGGTTTTCTGGTTGGCGACAGGATTTGTAGCTTTTGCCGAACGCGGCGTCCGAGCGGGCAGGGAAACCCCACTCCCAGGACGCGACCACTTTCAGCAGGCGGAAGGGTAAGAGGGTGGGTGCATTCGCCCAAAACAGTAACGTGTTTGCTGCCAGTCCGGATGGCGGTAGACAGGCGGCATGGCGATCAAGTCGGCAAGGCGGTGAACATGTATCTTGGCCGTTGAACCTGGTTTACAGTCGGCGACCCTCGCGAGAAACCGCTAGCGCCTTCGTTCGGGGCGCCGAGGAAACCTTCGCGATGTCGCTCTCCAACGCCTTTGACGATGGTTCAATCACCGACACGGCCCCGATGACCTATCACCGCGCGACCGAACTGGTCGGACGCCAGGCGTTCCTGCTGGGTTCCTCAATCGACTTGCTGGAGGCATTACCAGCCACCAAGCTCACTGGCCCTATCCCTCAACATATGGCGGGGGATTCCTCGTGAGTGTTAAGCCACTTTTAACGAATATATGGGAATTTAGCATTATGGTCGGGGGAAATGTATCAGGATACACATCGATATGTGTTTTAGCAGATGTTCTGCCTCAATAACCCGGCCAGGCTAACAGCGCTAACACCACGGTTGCGGGGGTGACGTGTATTCGTTCTGCTTGCTCGGTGATATCTCCTTGAGGGCTCCCGCTCGCCCGAATATTTCGCTGTGACACGTGTGACGGTCGTGACGGTGTGAGCGCAACTCTTTATCTCCTTTATCTCTTCATTTTTTCTAAGGATCAGAAACAGAGCCAATGGCGTCACAGCTGTCACAACGTCAGGGAATCTCGCATTGTACAAGCAAACGAGACGTGACGCCCCGTGAAGCGATGCCTGAAGCCCAGCACGTCACGGAGCGTCACTGATGGTGGCAGTTGCGAGCGTTTCGCCTCAATCCATCGTCCGGATCCTGACGAGACGACGTTGCCCGCCGCTCTCGCGGATCCCGATGTCGGCTTCGATGCCCTCTGCGCGCAATGCGGGCAGGAAACGCCGGAGCCGAGTGCTGACCGCGTTAGCCGACGATGGGACCACATCATCGCACGGTTGATCTCCGCTCCACCGGCCTAAGACGGCATTACGCAGTTGGGTGGCGGTGCCCTCCCATTGGCCAACCTCGCGAGCAAGGGCCGCAACCTCGGTTATGAACGGGTCGTTCTCGATCGCGACCTTGGTCAGACCTGCCTGATTGTCCCAGTAGGCACGCATGAAAGCGCCTGGTTCAACCGGCAAGTCTGGTTCGGCCGCAACACCGAGCCGGGCGAAGTCTGCCATGCGCGGCAG
>CAZGNQ010000465.1:0-2305 GCA_964527285.1 uncultured Hyphomicrobiales bacterium
CGCCGCGGAGAAGCGATGCGTCAGCCGCACCCAGCCATAGCGCCCGTTGCGCGCGTTCACGTGGCTTTCGATGGAGGGCGTCGCGGATGCCAATATGATCGGGATCCGGCCGAGCGACGCGCGCACCACGGCCATGTCACGGCCCTGATAGCAAACCCGGTCCTCTTGCTTAAAGGACGAGTCATGCTCCTCATCGATCACGATCAGTCCCAGGTCCTGAAAGGGGAGAAAAAGCGCCGAGCGCGCGCCGACAATGGCCCGCGCTTCTCCGCTTGCCGCCGCGCGCCAGACGCGCGCCCTCTGGATGCCCGTAAGCGCTGAGTGCCACTCCACCGGCGCCACACCGAAGCGTCGTTTGAAACGGGAGAGAAATTGCCCCGTCAGCGCGATCTCCGGCAACAGGACCAGCACTTGATGGCGCTTTTCCAGCGCTGCGGCAACAGCCTCGAAATAAACCTCCGTCTTGCCGGACCCGGTGACACCATCGAGCAGCGTCACGCTGAATGCGTCGGTGGCGGCGGCCGCACGCAACGTGGCGACGGCGGCCACCTGATCACCGTCGAACTCCGGTGCCCAGTGGTCCGTGCGCGGTGCCGGCAGCGCCTTGGGGCCGATGGCCGCCTCCACCAGGACGCCTGACGTTACGAGCGATGACACCACGCCTGCGCTCACACCAGCGGCGCGCGTGAGGTCAGCCCGGGTGCGCACCTGCCCGTCCTGCGCCACTTCCAGCACCCGCTCCCGCGCCGCCGTCATGCGGTCCGGCGGCTCAGGGCCAAGCACCACGCCGAAGCGCGGCTTTTCAGGCGTGAAGACCTCGCCGGCGCCCATCATCAGGCGCAGGGCCATGCCACGCGGGGCGAGCGTGTAGCGGGCAATCCATTCCGCAAAGCGCAGCGCGACGGGTGTGAGCGGCGGCAGGTCGATGACGTCGGCAAGCGGCTTGATCTTGGCATCGGGCACCGGCTTGGCGTCGGCGTCCGGCTTGTCCCACACGACACCGATGCGGGTCTGGCGGCCGAAAGGCACAGTGACGAAGGCGCCGGGCATGACGCGCTCGGCAAGTTCGGGCGGCACTGCGTAGTCGAACGCGGCGTCCAGGTTGACGGGCACAACTACAGGAACGCGCGCGAGAGCGCACGCCGGCGCGGCGCGGGCCTGATCGCCGGTGCCCGCGTCTTGGGTGGTGTCAGGCCCGAACAGGTCTGGCGCGGAGGTCATGGCCGAGATGTGGAGCGCCGCAGCGTGGCACCGTCAAGGCGTCCGAGCCCCATGTCCACGGGTGGTTCGTGGGCGTGTGCGGGGTGGGCGCGTGAACGTGCAGGCTGCATCGCAATTTAAGTTGCGGCAACTGACGCTCCCCCAACCGGGCCGCCCACACCTAACCGAACGCCTGGCTGATCTGGCTGATGAAGATGGCCCAGGCGCGGGGTTCGATCATCAGTGTCAGCGCGATGCCGCCCAATGCACCGCCGAGGTGGGCCTCATGGGCGATGCGGTCGCGCACGCCCCCCGCTGCGGCGTAGCTGGAATAGGCAAGGTAGATCGCCGCGAAAAGAAACGCCGGTATGCCGATCGGAATGAAGAAAATGAACAGCTCCGAGAACGGCTGAAACAGGCAGAACGACAGCACAACGCCTGAGATGGCGCCCGATGCACCGACCGAGGAGTAGAGCAGGTCATTACGCTTCACCCCGAGCGTGACGAACGCCGCGACAAGGAGCGAACCGAAATACAGCATCAGAAAGCCGGTGGATCCGAGAACATAAATCTCCAGGATGCGGCCGAACGAGAACAGCGTGAACATGTTGAAAAGGAAGTGCGGCAAGTCAACGTGCAGGAAGCCGTGCATGATGAGCCGGTCATACTCGCGTCCGCGCAACACGGGTCCGATCGCGAGCGCAAACCGATTGAGGGTCGCGTCGTTCACGAAGAATGCAAACCCGCTGACGATGAGGTTGAGCACGATCAGCCCGTAGGTCACCGGCGCGCGGAGGATTTCCAGATCAGGCATTGGGTGCGACCTTTCCGATCAGCATGTGCCTCGCGCGGTTTTGCGCTTGCGGCACGCCCGTCGGGGGCTTCGGGCCGGCCGTCAAGCAGGCGCTGACGCCAGCCCGCGAAAAGCGAGGGGCCAACGTTGCCGGCCGTGCCGGTCCGGGTGCGAGACGTTGCAGGCCGCCCAGTGTCAGGCGCAAGGTGTCCGGAGCAAGACCAACACACCCCATACGCCCCCCGCGCCTAAGGCTCCACGCCCAAAGCCCCGTGCTGCGGCGGCATCTGATTGGCGCCTTCAGTTGCGTGC
>CAZGNQ010000466.1:0-2289 GCA_964527285.1 uncultured Hyphomicrobiales bacterium
GGTGTTCCAGCGGTCTTCCTCAGGGACCTTTGCATAGGTGAAGCGCCTCGCCGTCGCTTCCACGATCGCCGCAATGCCTGCCCGGCCATCGCGCTCTGCCACCGCCATGTCGCGGGCTTCCGTGGCCAATTCATCGGCGGCCGTCGTCAACGGGCACGGTATCGGGCGGAAAGCATCGTCTGTCAGGCCGGGGCCACCTTCGGCAAAAACGTACTCCAGCGAGGCGATTGCGTCAGGGGCCGGAGGCACCATCACGGCGGCGCGCTGGCCCGTGCCGGCGTCTGCCACGATCTCGACAGCCCAGCCTTGGGGCGCACGAAATGACACCGCGCGCTGGAATTCGGTGTCGATGCCAAGCGGTACAAACAGCGCAACCGCGTCCTGGTCCACCAAGGTGTCTTGCATCTCAAGGCGAACGACCGTGCCTGTCATCGTCACACTCCCGCTGATCCGTGCCTGCGAGCCGTGAGGTAGACCAAGGGAGGACGCCGCACAACCGGAAAACCAGATTTATCGAAATGAACCATCCATCGCGAGCAATCAGCGAACTGCCAATCCATCTGTGACGTTCACGAAACATGGCATCACCTGATCCACACCCGTCTCGTTTCGAAACCTGGCTCTACCCGACAGACCGGGGGCTTTATTGTGCGCCAGGCGATTTCTTCATCGATCCGAATCGCCCTGTGCCACGGGCCGTCGTGACCCACGGCCATGCCGATCACGCGCGGCCCAACAACGAGGCCGTGCTCGCCACGCCGGAGACGCTGGCGGTCATGCGCTGCCGGTATGGCGACGCGGCTGGCGGCACGTTGGAACAGCTTCCCTACGGCCAACGCATCAATCACAACGGTGTGGACGTGCGGCTTGTCCCAGCAGGGCACGTGCTCGGCTCCGCTCAGGTGGTGCTGGAGTGGAAAGGGGCGCGCGCGGTCGTGTCGGGGGACTATAAACGCAAGCCGGACACCACGGCCGCCGGATTTGAAATCGTGCCCTGCGGCTTGTTTATCACAGAGGCCACGTTCGGCCTGCCCGTTTTCCGCCACGAGCCCGATCATCGCGAGATCGGCAAACTCCTCAGGTCAGTGGAGGATAACCCCGACCGCGCGCATCTCGTCGGCGCATACGGGCTCGGCAAATGCCAGCGCGTGATCGCCCTGCTGCGGGCAGGCGGCTACGACCGGACCATCTGGCTGCACGGCGCCAACGTCAAACTGTGTGAGTTGTATCGCGACCTGGGCATCGATCTTGGCGCGTTCTCCACCGTGTCCCACAAGCCGCGCGACGAACTGGCCGGCGAGATCGTCCTGGCGCCGCCGAGCGCGCTTTCTGATCGCTGGTCTCGCCGGATGCCCGATCCGCTCACATGTTTTGCCTCGGGCTGGATGCGTGTGAAAGGTCGTGCGCGCCAGCGCGGTGTGGAGCTACCGCTCGTCATCTCCGACCCTGCCGACTGGCCCGACCTGATCCGCACCATCGCCGAAACGGAGGCGGAGGAAATATGGGTCACCCATGGGCGGGAGGATGCACTCGTCCATCAAATCGAGAAGATGGGCAAACGGGCACGGGCCTTGGCGCTTGTGGGTTACGAGGATGAGGATGATTGATGGCCGGCACCCCGGACGCATCTGCGCCGCGCACGCCGAGCGCGCCGTCTGCCAGCGCAGACAGTATGCCGGCGTTTGCCCAGACGCTGGAACGCCTTGTTTACACCCCGTCGCGCAATGCAAAGCTGAAACTGCTGGCTGATTATTTCGCCGCAACGCCTGACCCGGCCCGCGGTTGGGCGCTGGCAGTGCTGACCGATGAACTGGAACTGGCCCTACCGGTGCGCCGGATCTTCACTGACCTGATGGCCGAGCGGGTCGATCCCTACCTCTTCCGGCTCAGCCGCGATTATGTGGGCGACACGGCGGAGACCGTCGCGCTGCTCTGGCCCGAACCGGAGGAGGTCCGCCCAGCCCCCACGGTCACTGAGGTGGTGGAGGGTGTGCGCGAGGCCGGGCGGCTCGGCACCGCAGCACTCCTGGAAGGCTGGCTCGACAGCCTCGATGTGACGGGACGGTGGGCGCTCCTTAAACTGCTCACCGGTGCTCTGCGCGTCGGCGTCTCTGCGCGCCTCGCCAAGACGGCCCTGGCGCAATACGCCACGTCGGTCTCCGGCGAAGAGGTTCCCGTCAACGCCATTGAGGAGCTCTGGCACGGGATTGATGCGCCCTATGGTGAGCTCTTCGGCTGGTTCGAGGGGCGGGGGCCAAAGCCAGACATCTCCAACGCGCCGGTGTTCCG
>CAZGNQ010000467.1:0-2283 GCA_964527285.1 uncultured Hyphomicrobiales bacterium
GGCGCGTTTCATGACCGCGCTGAGCTTCGCGACGCAGTGTCTTTTCGATGTCGGCGATCTTGCTGTCCAACAGGATGATCTGATCCAGGAAGAGAAGGCCAAGATCCCTGACCAAGCTTGGCAGCGCGCGATCAGCATCATCGAGCACACTTGCCAGCACTTTCAGGTTCGCTGGGCCCTGCGGTGCGACGACACCATGTTCCGCAAGGTGGCCACGCAATGCGTTGATGAACTGCGTGCGCTGGCGGACCAGCAGATCCCGTGTGCGGAACACCATCGCTCGTGCTTGCTGTTCCTCGCTCTTGACCGCGACGAAGCGCATCGTCGGGCGCGAACAGGCCTCGGCGATGGCTTCCGCGTCGGCTGTGTCGTTCTTCTGGCGCTTGACGAAGGGCTTGACGTAAGTCGGCGGGATCAGCCGGACTTGATGGCCAAGGTCAATGATCGCACGGCCCCATTGATGCGCGCTGGCGCAGGCTTCCATAGCAACGACGCATCGCGACTGCTTCTCAAGAAACGGCAACACCTGTGCCCGTGATAGCCGCTTTCGAAAGGCGACTGAGCCGTCCGATCGAGCTCCGTGTGCATGAAACACCCGCTTCGCCAAGTCGATTCCGATGATCGCTACGTCGTCCATGTCTCTTCCCTCACTGCCATCCGTTGCCAGCCCGAAATGGTGCAGGAGGGGCATCCACTCCATCAACTCTTGAGAGACTGGAGCCATGGAGAATCGCAGAACATCCTCGAATTACGCACCTGAGGTGGGTGAGCGCGCCGTGCGCTTGGTTTTCGATCATGCCGGCGAGTACCCGTCGCAATGGGCAGCCATCGAGTCGGTTGCTGCCAAGATCGGCTGCGCGGCGCAGACGCTGCACACCTGGGTGCGACAGGCAGAGCGTGATGCAGGTCAGCGCGCTGGCTTGACGACAGACGAACGTGAGCGGCTGAAGGCGCTGGAGCGGGAGAACCGAGAGTTGCGCCAGGCCAACGAGATCCTGCGCAAGGCATCGGCATATTTTGCCCAGGCGGAGCTCGACCGCCGACCGAAGTCATGACGGCGTTCATCGATCAGTATCGGTCCGCGTTCGGGGTCGAGCCGATCTGCAATGTGCTGCCGATCGCCCCGTCGACCTATTATGAGCACGCCCGCCGTCGTGAGCACCCTGAGGCGTCACCGGATCGTGTCCGCCGGGATGCTCGGTTGCGTCCGGAGATCCGAAGGGTTTTCGATGAGAACTACCGCGTTTCTGGCGCGCGCAAGGTTTGGCGGCAGCTCTTGCGCGAAGGGCATTTGGTCGCCCGCTGTACGGTGGAGCGGTTGATGCGGGCGATGGGTTTGCAGGGCGCGATCCGCGGCCAGCGGGTTCGCACGACCATCCCAGATAAGGCCGCGCCCTGCCCGCGCGATCACGTTCAGCGGCAGTTCCAGCCACCAAGTCCAAACACGCTGTGGGTGTCCGACTTCACTTACGTCGCGACGTGGCAGGGCTTCGTCTTGTTCGGGCCGGCCCTCGAACCAGTGGCGGGCTACGGCCCTCACCCTTCGTCATCGACGCCTACGCCCGCCGGATCGTTGGCTGGCGCGTCAGCCGGACAGCACACGCAGGCTTCGTGTTGGACGCTTTGGAACAGGCTCTGCACGATCGTCGCCCTGTCGGCGGCGGGCTTGTCCATCACTCCGATCGCGGCGTGCATTACGTCTCGATCAAGTACACCGAGCGCTTATCCGAAGCTGGCCTAGTGCCGTCCGTTGGCAGCGTCGGTGATAGCTACGATAACGCCCTCGCCGAGACGATCAACGGGCTCTACAAAGCAGAAGTCATCCATCGGCGTGGCCCGTGGCGGTCGCTGGAAGCCGTCGAGTTCGCGACGCTGGAATGGGTCGACTGGTTCAACAATCGCCGCCTGCTCTCATCGATCGGCAACGTCCCGCCAGCCGAAGCGGAAGCGGCCTACTACACCAGCCTGGAGGACTGTAAGATCGCAGCCTGACTCAAACGAAACAGCCTCCGGTGTTCCCGGGGCGGTTCAACACCAAAGCCAGCCGCTTGCGCTAAAAGTTCGGCGGTCGAACTGTCAGCGCGCGCTGAATTGTGTTATCCAGTGATGCGAGAGCGTTGCATCTTGCCTGTTCCCGACAGGAGATCAAATTCGGATTGGTGGAAACAACCTGACGTCGGCTATTTGTGCACAGACTGTCGTTTCGTCTCTGCGAAAGTTAGGCCGTAGACTCATTAGCGCGCAGCCATAGCCTGATGGCGGCCAGCTTTACCATCGCCAGAA
>CAZGNQ010000468.1:0-2277 GCA_964527285.1 uncultured Hyphomicrobiales bacterium
CGCGTCCGGGATGGTGGAAAGCAATTGCGCCACCTTCATCAGGGGCCCCTTGAGCCCACCCAGCGCCTCGCGCAGTTGTTTGGCGTGTTTGTCGCGGTCGACCTTGATGCCCAGATAGCGTTCGCCGGCCATGCGGATGCCGAGACCGCTCATGGTCGATGACACCCGGGCGTAGCGGGCGAGGCGGCCGCCAAAACTGTTTTCCGTCTTCTCTTGTGCCATGACGAGAGGTCCCACTGAGATGGCCCGGCGCTGCAAGGGCGCCACTGAATCGGGATATGGGGCACGCGCGCCGCGCTGCAACGACAAGGGGTGCATACGCCGCAGCTTTGGCTGTGTCGTCGCTGCGGTCGGGTATCGTCCTTGGGGAGTCGGGGACCCATGGGGTCCAGGTGTGTTGCTAAAGTGGGTGATTTCAGGGCCCAATGTGCGCGTGCGGGGGTAGTCGCAGGCCAGGGGAATCGCATTTGAGAAAAGGAGGTGGCGGTTGTCGGCTAGATGGACTCTGTAGTGGGGTCCCTCGCTCTGGAGCTGCCCCATGCCACCCGTCGATCTTGCCACTATCTTCGCCGACGTGCCCGACCCGCGCACGGGCAACGCCAAACGCCATGACTTGGTCGAGGTGCTAACCATCGCTCTTGTCGGTGCAATCTGTGGCGCCGACAGCTGCGTCGACTTTGCGGACTTCGCTGAAGAGAAGGAGGACTTGTTTAGAGAGTTCCTGTCGCTCGATCATGGTCTGCCCTCCCACGACACGTTTTCGCGGATCTTCCGGCTGCTGGAGCCTGAGCGCTTTGCCGCCAGCTTTGCGGCGTTCCTCGAACAGCTGGGCGAGGAGGGGGCCGGCGTGATCGCGATCGACGGCAAGACCCTGCGCCGCTCCTTTGACCGCGCGGCGGGTCGCAGCCCGCTTGCCGTGGTCACGGCGTTTGCCACCGATCAGCGCCTTGTGCTGTCACAAAGCGGCTATCGCAGCGGCGATGGCGACAGTGAAATCCTGGCGGCCCGGGCCGTGTTGGAGAGCTTTGATGTCTCAGGCGCTTTGATCACCGGGGATGCCCTGCATTGCCAAAGACAGACATGCCAGACGATCGTCGACAGGGGCGGTGACTATCTGTTCGTTCTCGCAGGGAATAACCCGGGCCTGCATCGCGACGCCGAAGAATACTTTGCCGATCCCGCAGTGGTAGGGCCGGTGCAGCATGAGACTGTCGAGAAAAGCCATGGCCGGCTGGAGACACGCCGCTATTGGATCAACCACGACATCGACTGGCTGCGCGCTGATCGGCGGCATGCGGGGGAAGTTAAGCCCCTGCCCGGTCAGGTCTGCCTGGCCATGGTGGAGACGGAGATCCAGCGCGGGGGCCGAGTGACGGCTGAGCGTCGCTATTACGTCAGCTCGGCGGCCCTGACGGTCGAGCGCTTTGCCGCTGCCAGCCGCGCCCATTGGCGGATCGAGACGACCCAACACTGGGTCCTAGACATGGCCTTCGACGAGGATCGGGCGCGCAATCGGTGCGATCATGGGCCGGAAAACCTTGCCATCCTCCGGCGACTGGCCCTCGGCGTGCTCCAGCGCTCCCGGCGCGACATCTCCGTTCGACGCAAGCGTAAGCGGTCCGGATGGTCCAATGCCTTCGCCAGAACCATCCTCGGCCAAATGCGATAGCCCAGCCCTGGCGGCACTTGGTGGTTGACGGCCTCTTGGCGCTGAGTGACAGTGCGGTGGAAAACACCTGGGGGAAGATGCTCGGATCCCCTGCTGTTGATCAATCGCGTCGAAGGGGACTTGTCCAATGTCGGATCGGAGCTGCGGCCTGCGCCGCCACCTGCTGTCAACCACCAGCCATAACCATGGCGCCAGCGCCTAGACCTATGGCATCGTCCTCGGTCTCGTGGGCATCGTCGCCGTGGTCGCGGTGACCAATGTCGGAGAAAACATCCGCGGCCTGTTTCAGCAGGCGGCCTCTTCGGTCGACGGCTTTGGTGGCGCCACTGGGGGTGGCGGCGCGGGTGGTGGTGGTGGTGTCGACGACACCAGCCCCCGCCCGCCCGCCGCGGGCAACCCAGTTTTTCTTGATGGCGAGACCATTGTCGTGGAGGTCGATGAAGACAGCCTGGACAATGATCTCGGGCCGCACCTTACAGCGCTAGATGCCGACAGTGGCCAAACCCTGAACTGGACGGTCGGCACACAGGCTATCAACGGCATCGTCGCCGGCAGCGGCGCCACGGCGCTCAGCAACGGCGGTGCCGTCGCGCCGACCGGGCTCACTT
>CAZGNQ010000469.1:0-2275 GCA_964527285.1 uncultured Hyphomicrobiales bacterium
TCGCGCCCTGGGCCACAGCGTTGATCTTGCCGGTGCTGTCCGCGAAGCTGCCCACAACGAAGGTCTTGCCATGCAGCACGCCGGTGTCGCGGACGCAGTGGAGCACACGCTCGATCTTCGGATAAGGCTGCACGGCGGTCGGCAGCGCGGCCTGTTTAACATTCACCGCAGGCTGCGGCGCCGACCCATCAATATGCGGTGTCGCGGCACACCCCGCGAGAGTGAACGCCGCAAGGCTCGCGGCGCTAAGTACCTTCAGTGAGCTTACTGTGCCCGGCATAGAAAAGTCCCCCATCTCAACGCACCCGCACGGGTCAGTTGTTTGTTGTATTGTCCCCAACCGTTACTTGGCCGTCGTTGGTCACATCGCCACTGTTCGTGCTGTCCTGCTCGGCATCGATATCGACATCATTGTCGTTTCCAGAAATCGTGCTGCTGATGACCGTCTGGCTCCCAA
This sequence comes from uncultured Hyphomicrobiales bacterium, assembly GCA_964527285.1. Lineage (GTDB taxonomy): Bacteria > Pseudomonadota > Alphaproteobacteria > Rhizobiales > CAZGNQ01 > CAZGNQ01. The sequence goes on from CAZGNQ010000469.1 coordinate 458, forward strand.
TCGACTGGATCGTGATGGAACCTCCAGAGCCGGTCGAAAGAAGCAGTCCCTGTTCGGCTGCGGCCACTTGGCCTGCGATTACGCCGTTCTGCGCATGCCCGGCGGCTGATTCGAATGCCCCATTGACCGCCACGCCAGACCCGTCCGTGCCCCACATGGAGCCTGCGCTATAGTTATCGCCTGCGACTGCTGGCACCGCCAAAAGCAAAGGTGCAGCGGCACATGCTACTTTTAGAGTTTTCATCGGTCGTCTCCTGATAAACTTTATCCCAATACGCTAGATGCCCAAGAATGCGTGCGCACGCGGACGCACAGCGACGCCGCTCACACTTTCATTACAAAGCTCGATTTTTTCGGAGTGTGATGGGGCCATGCCGGACACGCCATCGCGCGCCAGCTTGCACGACGGCTCGATCCGGTCGGTCAACTCGACCTGCATTTCCTTGTCGGAAGCGCGCGCTGGAATGCCCGCGAATGTGCCTGCGAGCAGAGCAGCCAACACGGTACGCCCCGGTACGCCGGCCATGCGTCATCCCCCATCATGCGGCAGCCGCGCCGTGCTCCCCAGCGGGATCGCTCCTACGGCGCGTGCCCTCGCGCCCGGCGGCGATCCTTCGGTTCGGCTTGCCCGTTATGATCTTTGACACCACGTGAGCGCCCGAAGGCGCTGTGCAATGCCTAGCGTGAAAGTCGCACTGGCGCGCCGGGGCCGCATGATGCAGATGTACTATGCGAAGGCGAAAGAGATTCCCTGCGGCAGAAAAGCCACAATTTTAGGGATGCACGGCTCCGGGATATTGGTGGGACGCGGGCCAGTCTTCGGATAGCCGGTTCGGCCATACGCACGCTGCCTCTTGCCAGCGTGGCGAAAATCAGGCATTCACTAAACTGTCATGTGAAAAGACTACGTTTCGGCGCAACGACTTGTCGTGAATAGAAATTATTGCACGCCATTAAACAAAAACTGGTGATTTATCGTGACGCCACGTCATGAAAAACCTGCCTCTCTGCCCGCTGCGATCTTCGATACGTTCGATTATGGCATAATTGTGCTGGATCAAGCCGGTCGGGCGCTGGTCGTCAACACCACGGCCGAGCGGCTGATGCAGTCCCACGATCTGTGTCATATTGACGGCTCGGGAACATTGCGTTCGAGCCACACCCGGCTTGATGAGGTGCTGCGCGCGGGCCGCGGCGAGGGGTTGGGTGTGGTCAGAGTGGACATCTCGGATATCGGCCCAGTGACGATCTGGCTTGCCCCCTCGCTGGCCGGCGCGGAAGCGGACCGGATGGTGCTGGTCATGACAGGCGACCGCACCAATATCGCACCCGGCGTGCTGGCGGAAATGCTCGGGATCACTTCTGCCGAGGCGCGGGTGCTGCATCAGCTGATGGCGGGCCAAAGCCTTATGGAATGCGCGCGCGCGTTCGATGTGTCCCACAACACGGTGCGCAATCAGCTTAACAGCGTCTTGTCGAAGACCGGTGCCAGATCACAGACCGAACTGTTGCTCTTGGTGGAGCGGCTGCGCGCGCCGATTCCCATCGCCGGGTGATTCTCCGGCCCCGCACAGGTCTACGCATCGCCTGCGACACTGAGGTCGAAACGCCTAAGCCATCGGACACCCGCAAAAACCCGGTGGATTTCGCGCTCGTGGTTATGCACAGCGCGGAGTTTGCCGTTTCCGGGCCCGGATCGGGGTGATCCCGGGCGTTCAACCTCGCTTTCGGCCGGGTCGGGCCGGACTAATCCTGCGGCGGCTCGGCGCTCATGGAAGATCAGGCGATTGAAGTTGTGGGCGATGTTGGCGAGCGTCA
>CAZGNQ010000470.1:0-2275 GCA_964527285.1 uncultured Hyphomicrobiales bacterium
AGCCGCCGTGCGCCTTGGCGATGTTGTTGATCAGCTCCATGATCAGAACGGTCTTGCCGACACCGGCACCGCCGAACAGGCCGATCTTGCCGCCCTTGGCGTACGGCGCGAGCAGGTCCACGACCTTGATGCCTGTGACCAGAATTTCAGACTCAGTCGACTGGTCGACCAGCATCGGCGCAGGCGCGTGGATCGGGCGCTTGTCCTCGTGCGGAATGTCACCGGCTTCGTCGATCGCCTCGCCGATCACATTCATGATCCGGCCGAGTGTGCCTTCACCAACCGGGATCGCGATGGCGTTGCCCGTGTCTGCCACCCCCTGGCCGCGAACCAGACCCTCGGTGGCGTCCATCGCAATGGTGCGAACGGTGTTCTCACCGAGGTGCTGGGCAACCTCCAGCACGAGGCGGGTGCCGTGGTTGTCCGTCTCAAGTGCGTTCAGGATGGCGGGGAGATGATCGTCGAATTGCACGTCGACGACAGCGCCCATCACCTGCGTAATCTTACCCTGGCTCGACATGTCCGTCCTCTGGTTTGTGTCTTTCGTTTGCGTCGCGTTGCGGCGTCAGGCCTACAACGCCTCCGCACCGGAGATGATCTCGATCAGCTCCGTCGTAATCTTTGCCTGGCGCGTGCGGTTGTATTCGATCGTCAGCCTGTCGATCATCTCGCCGGCGTTGCGCGTGGCGTTGTCCATGGCTGACATGCGCGCACCCTGTTCCGATGCGGCATTCTCCAACAGACCGCGATAAATCTGTGTGGAGATGTTGCGCGGCAGGAGATCGGAAAGGATGTCTTCTTCGCTCGGCTCATACTCGTATTCGACGCTGCCTGCTGCCGCGGCGATTTCGTCGCCAACGTCAGGCACCTGCACCGGAATGATCTGCAGGGGCGTCGGCTCCTGGGAAATCACCGACTTGAATTTGGAGTAGATGAGCGTGGCCACGTCAAACTCGCCCGCGTCAAACATATCGCGGACTTTCTGGCCGATTTGATCAGCGTCTGAAAAGCCGACCGACTTCACTTCTTTCAGCGAAATGTGGTCGATGATTTTGTCGCGCAGATCGCGCTTGAGCATGTCGTAGCCCTTGGCCCCGACACACAGGATTTTGACGGTCTTGCCCTGGGCGATCAGGGAGCGGGCACGCTCGCGCGCCAGTTTGGCCAGGTTGGCGTTGAAGCCGCCGCACAACCCGCGATCGGCCGTCGCGACGACCAGCAGGTGCGTTGCATCCCGCCCAGTGCCCACAAGATAAGGCGACGCATCCGGCTGATCACCGGCGCCCGCTGCCAGATTGGCGATGATCGCATCCATGCGATCGGCGTAAGGCCGCGCCGCGTTTGCCGCCTCCTGCGCCCGATTGAGCTTGGAGGCCGCGACCATCTGCATGGCCTTTGTGATCTTCCGGGTCGCTTTGACCGAAGCGATCCGGTTGCGCAGTTCCTTGAGGCTTGCCACGCGATCAGCCTCCTTCCGTGTTTGCCAGTGCGCCGCTGCTCACCGCTGCGCACCTGCCAATCAGATGTTGTGACCGTCTTTCGCGACTGAAGCCGGATCAGGCGACAAAGTTTTCCGCGAAGCGATCGAGGATCTGCGTGAGTTCCTGCTCCATGTCACTTGAGAGCGCCTTTTCCGTCCGGATCCGGTCAAGCAGGCCAGCGTGCTCATCGCGCATGATCCGCAGGAAGTCCTCCTCAAAGCGGCCGACAGCATTCACCGGCAGTGCGTCGAGGTAACCGCGCGTGCCCGCAAAGATCACAACAACCTGCTCTTCGACCTTCAGCGGCGAGAACTCCGGCTGCTAGAGCAACTCGGACAGCCGCGCACCGCGGTTCAGCAGCTACTGAGATGCGTCGACGAAGTCTGAGCCGAACTTCGCGAAGGCGGCCATCTCGCGATACTGCGCCAGTTCGCCTTTGATCTTGCCGGCCACCTGCTTCATGGCCTTGATCTGCGCCGAGGAGCCCAGGCGCGATACCGACAAGCCCACGTTCACGGCCGGCCGGATGCCCTGATAGAACAGGTCGGTCTCGAGGAAGATCTGACCGTCGGTGATCGAAATCACGTTGGTGGGGATGAACGCCGAGACGTCGTTGCCCTGTGTCTCAATGACGGGCAGCGCCGTCAGTGAGCCCAGGCCATTGTTCTCGTTCAGCTTGGCTGCCCGCTCAAGCAGCCGTGAGTGAAGATAGAAGACATCGCCCGGGTAGGCTTCACGCCCCGGCGGGCGTCGAAGCAGGAGTGAAATCTGGCGGTAAGCCACGGCCTGCTTGG
>CAZGNQ010000471.1:0-2269 GCA_964527285.1 uncultured Hyphomicrobiales bacterium
TCGATCTCTGCAACGATCGTGTCGCAGTTCATCTGCTGGTCTTCGACCTGAACTAATTGCGGCAGATGGGGCGCGCGGCCCGCGCAGGCCGCTAGTGGAAATGTCCGGCATGCTGCCAAGAATAAATGCGCTTACAAATATATCCCAAGAGGCTTCGCGATAGACGTTTGACCTGCCCCAGCACGGCGAGCGCAGCGCAAGATCTGTGAGAGCACAGACTTATTTATTGTTGGCTGGGCGCGCCGTTGGGTGGGTCCGGCCATGAGCCCCGTGCCGCGATAACTCTCTTGTGTCGCGAGCGGGGTAAGGGTCTCAGTTCTGGACAGCGGCACTCCATGGAATAGTACTCAAAACGGGACCCGGGCACCTGATGTGCGGGTGCGTGCTCTAGCCAGGCGTTCTCTGTTGGTGCAAATGTGGGGACGACGTAACCCAGGTCGGGCTATCCACTTGTAATTATTGGCATTATTTTATTGTGATGGCGGAGAGAGAGGGATTCGAACCCTCGGTACGCTTGCGCGCACAACGGTTTTCGAGACCGCCCCGTTCAACCACTCCGGCACCTCTCCCGAGGCGCCGTCACTACACAATCTCGCGTTGGCCTGCAACTGCGGGAGTGGTTGAACGTCTCAGGAGGAAGAGCCGCGACGCGGCGCGGGCAACCACTCCGGCACCTCTCCCGAGCCGCCGTCACCACACAATCTCGCGTTGGCCTGCAACTGCGGGAGTGGTTGAACGTCCCAGGGAGAAGCGCCGCGATGCGGCGCCGGCAACCCCTCCAGCGCCAGTCCCAGACCGCCGCACAACACAACCTCACAGTGGACCGCAACCGCGTTAGCGGCTGGACCACTTCTGCAGAAGCGCCGCCGCCCGGAGCGGGCTGATGCCTCCCATAGCCTGGGCGCTGCTTACGTTGCCCGCTATCGATCAAGCCGGGAACTGTGGCGTCGATCATGCCAATTCACCGGCAGGCTGCTTAACCTTGTCCGTAGCGCCATGCCGCGACATGCCGGTTGCACCATGGGCCACGCTCAGTCACGCTCGATCGCACTGGGCAAGCCTGACCGCAGCCCCCCGCCGCCAGCCGCCAGGACCGCGCCACGTGAAAACCGTCCATTCGCCCGACCACCTCAAGCGCAACGCGCGCACCGAGCTGCATCTGGGCACCTTTGTTGAGCCATTCGAATGCCCGGAGCGGGTGGCGCATATTCTCGCAGCCCTCCAGGCAGACGGTTTCCCAGCCCCCGCGCTCCCCATTGACCACGGCCTTGATCCCGTCTTGCGCGTGCACGATGCGGGTTACGTCGAATTCCTGAAGGGCTTCTGGCCAGAGTGGAAAGCACTGTTCCCCGCTGGCGTGACGCCCAACGATGCCGTGCCGACCATCTTTCCGGGCCGAAACATGCGCACTGACCGCATTCCGGATGATGTCGAGGGGCGGCTCGGCCACTACGCGTTTGCCACGGAGACGTCGCTCACAGAGACAACCTTCGAGGCGGCACTTTCGGGCGCGAACGCCGCCGTCACAGCGATCGATTTGATCCTCACAGGAGATCGCGCGGCCTTCGCCCTGACGCGCCCGCCCGGCCACCACGCCGCGCACGATGAATTCGGCGGCTACTGCTTCTTCAATAATGCTGCGATTGCCGCCCAGCGTGCGCTCGATGCCGGCGCCGAACGTGTGGCGATCCTCGACATCGACTTTCACCACGGCAATGGCACGCAATCGCTCTTCTACGAGCGAGCGGATGTCCTGGTGGTCAATCTGCATGGCCACCCCGCGTGGGCCTTTCCACATTTCCTCGGCTACGGGGACGAACGGGGCACCGGCGATGGGCTTGGCACGACCAGCAATTATCCGATGGACAAGGGCACCACTTTCGCCGTCTGGGGCGCGACGCTGGCGCAGGCGATTGAAGATGATGTGCTGAAGTTCCGGCCGGATGTCCTGATCGTCTCCCTTGGCGTGGACACCTACGAGGGTGATCCGATCAGCCAATTCAAACTGCACAGCGAGGATTTCATCCAAACCGGCGCCATGTTGGCGGCTGCCGGACTGCCGACGCTGTTCGTGATGGAGGGTGGTTATGCTGTGGCCGACATCGGCAGAAACGTCGTGAACGTGCTCGCCGGCTTCGAACGCGCTTGAGCGAATCGCAGGCGTCGCGCGCGGGCACTAGTGTCCTGAACCAGAAGTTCGTCGCAGTTCGCGGCAGACGTTGAACGAACTTCTGGTTCTTTCCGGACACTAGAAGCTTCTGATTCTAGT
>CAZGNQ010000472.1:0-2265 GCA_964527285.1 uncultured Hyphomicrobiales bacterium
CAGGGCCACGCGGTCGGGTGCCATGGAGACGCACTGGGCGATGGTGCTGGTAATGCGCTGCGTCGTCTGGTGCGGCAGGCCATAAATGAGATCAAAGTTGATCGCCGCCACGCCGGCATTGCGCAGGGCATCCACGCTTTTCTGGACCATTGCCGGTGGCTGGATGCGGTTGATGGCCTGCTGCACCTCAGGAGAAAACTCCTGAACGCCGAAGCTCGCCCGGTTGAAGCCGAGCGTGCCGATGCGCTCGATCATGTCGTCGCTCAGCGTGCGCGGATCGCTTTCGATGGCGATCTCCGCGTCCGCCAGCACGTCGAAGCGCGCGCGCACCCGGTCCATCACGCGTGCAAGGTCATCGGGCGAAAGTGCCGTCGGCGTGCCGCCCCCCCAATGGATGTGGGCCACGGGCATTGCCTCAGGAAGCGCCCGGGCGATCAGGTCGATCTCGGCCAGCAGTGCGTCCACATAAGCTGCGATCGGCTCATACCGTGTGGCCAGTTTCATATTGCAGCCGCAGTACCAGCACAGCTTTCGACAAAAGGGCACGTGGAGGTAAATCGAGATTGGTGCCCTGGGCGGCAGGGCGGCGAGCCAGTCGCCGTATGCGCGGCCCGGGAAAGCCTTTTGGAAGTGCGGCACCGTCGGATAGCTGGTGTAACGCGGCACGGCACGGCGGCCGTATTTCTCCATCAGCGCGTGCGCATCCATCTTCTGTCACCTCCTGCGGGACCGTTATTGAGGTTGCGTAATGCCTGGGCAGGTCAGCCGCGTGTTCCGGTTGGGCGTCTCGGTTCAGTCGCGTCTCGTTTCGGTTGCGTTTTGGCCCAGACGCGCACGCACGGCCTTGATGCAACGCAAGCGCTGGCAGCGGCCCCGGCAGGTTGTCGCCGGGAGGCAGGGCCCGGCGGGTGCACGCCCGGGACTGTTGCGCCGTTCAACGGGCCACCCTTGTGATTTCAAAGCGGCAGGCCGGTGCAGCGTCAGTGCAGCAGGCGGTGTGCGTGACCGTGAAACCAGGCCCGCACAGCGCGGTGATCAACCCTTCGAACACGCCGACGTGCCAGCGGCAGCCTGGTGTGGCCAGCGGATTGGCACGAATGTCGATGCTGGAGACGCCGGAGATGCGGGTTGCGCCTCCTGGCTGCGCTCCCCGTCCCGGCGCATTGATCGCCACGCTCCCCGAGCCGGCAAACGTCCATGCGTTCTGTGCGATCGCCTTGAGCAGAAGATGCAGGGCCACGCGCGCCGGCAACCGCGGCAGAAGTTGGCGCGCGATCCACGGGATGCGGTTCTGCGCGATATAGGCGGCGGTACGCAATCCTGCGTCGTGGGCGACGGCGCTGGCACGCGCAGCGCCCAGGTGTTCAAACAGTGCCAAATGCAGCGTTGCGGCAACGCGATCGTCGACCATAGCGCTGGGCGGCGCCTCCAGAGTCGCGCCGAGGCCGGCGCGGAGGAAAACCGCCCGCGTTTCGGCGGCGCCGCAGCTGGCGTCCAGCGCGGCCTGCATCTGTAGGATGGCGTTCGGGCCGACGCGACCGGGTCGGCGATCGGTCATGCCGTCATCTGACGCGGTGGTGTGGTCTGCCGCCGCAAAAGTCCCTTGTGTCCCGATCACCGTGGCCATGGTCGCCTCAGATCACCCGGACGCGGCCGTTGTCCGCCTTGCGCGCGCTGGGCTTGGCCGCGACCGCTCCAGAGCCGACGAGTACCGGCTCCAGAGCATCCTGCATCTGCTCTTCGCCGCCACCACAGGCCTTGACCGCGGTTGGGGCTAGGGCGTCAGCCTCGGATTTTGCCTCGCCTTTGGCCTTGCGCAGGATTTCGGCCCGATCGCTCGCCGCGTGCCAGTCGTCCATCTGGGCAGGAGCGATCTTGCGGGTCTCATCGAAGTGGAAATCCACTTTGCCCTTCGACTGCGGCCCCCAATAATTCACCTTGCCGAGATCGTAGAACTTGCGCTGGAAGCCGGCCATGAGGAACGCCTTGAGGCAGCCGAGGAGATAGCGGCGACGAAAGCCGGTGCCGCGCCAGGGATAATGGAACAGCGCCTTGGCCATGTAGAAGCGCCGGTAATTGGCCATCACGCGGTCGAGCAGCGTCGCGCGGTCCATGGCCTCCGGTTTCATGATGGGCGTCACGAAGTTGTACTTGGAGAAGTCAAAGACCTCGACTTTGTCTCCCAGCTCCTGGAACAGCGGCGTGAAGGGCCAGGGCGTGTACATCGCCCAGTTGGCGAGGTCCGGCTGCCAGTCCCAGGCCATC
>CAZGNQ010000473.1:0-2260 GCA_964527285.1 uncultured Hyphomicrobiales bacterium
CTTCCATCAGCATCATGTTCGACTGCTGCTGAGGGTGCAACCGACCATACGCTCAACATGCGGACTATGGGCCCCATGAGCCGTTGCTGAAGAACCCATTCCGGGCACAACGCCTCGGTCGTCAAGCTTCAACCAGTCGAACTGCGCCCATCGGTGTCGCGGTCGGCACATCCCAATCCCAACGCAGGCTGATAAGAGGTCTTTAGCACGCCCTACCGACAAAACTGAGGTGATGAATGATAACACGTGGCCACTGCCTGTGCGGTAAGACGCGTTGGGAGTACGAGGGCGAGGTTACCTGGGCTTGCTATTGTCACTGCGACGACTGCCGCAGGAATTGCGCTGCACCTGTCGTCGCCTGGCTGGGGGTTCCTCTTAGAAACTTTCGGTGGATTGGACAGCACCCAAAGACCATCGAAAGCTCCAAAGGCGTGTTCAGACACTTTTGCGATTCGTGCGGCTCGCCGATTGGATTTGAAGCCGATCACTACTCAGGTGGCATGCATCTCTATGCCGCTTCACTCGAAGATCCCACCGACTTCGATCCGACTTTCCACGTGAACTGGCAAAGCAAGCTGCCTTGGCTTCGAATGAACGACGATCTCAAAAAGTATGACGGTACCTTGCTTCACGCTCCAGAAGACCTCAGTGACTACGACAGGGAGTAAATTGCAATGTTCCGGATGTGGCCCCTTGCGGAAGATCGCAGCGCCATCCGGGACCGACGCGATCAGTGGAATTGCGGACCATTGGCCTGCCGCCGAACGTTCATCCAGCCCGAATTGGGCTCTGCAGGTTGAAGTTATCGTCTTGCTCGTTCGGAGCAACAGGCCGGGCTGGGCAGGCCTCGCGTATTGCAGCGGCCCGGCACGCTGGGCGAGGTCGCAGGTTGATCCGCGGCGGACGTTCTTGGTTCGCGAGATCGCGCTCGAGCCCGATGGAAAGGGTTACGGTCGAATTTCAGAAGGCCACCTGATCGCCACCCTTGAGCGCCAGCATCGACCGGGCTTCGGATGGCGTGGCCACCGCGATGTTGAGCCCTTCAAGGATCTTGCGGACTTGGGCGACCTGATCGGCGTTCGAGGCGGCGAGCTTGCCCGGTGCGATCCAGAGACTGTCTTCGAGCCCGACGCGGACATGGGCACCCTGGGACGCCGCAATCGCGGCGAGCGGCATCTGGTTGCGCCCGGCGCCGAGCACCGACCACTGGTAGGCGTCGCCAAACAGCCGATCTGCGGTGCGCTTCATATGCGCGAGGTCTTCGGGGTGCGCGCCGATCCCGCCGAGAAGCCCGAATACCGTTTGGACGAAGAGCGGGGGCTTCGCGAGGCCGCGCTCTACGAAATGCGCGAGGTTGTAGAGATGCGAGGTGTCGTAGCACTCAAACTCGAAGCGCGTGCCGTTGTCGTTTCCGATGGTCAGGATCGTCTCGATGTCCTGGAACGTGTTCTTGAAGACGAGATCCCGGCTCTTCTCCAAATGCTCGCGCTCCCAAGAATGCGCGAACTCGGAGAAGCGCTTGAGCATCGGGTAGAGCCCGAAGTTCATCGAGCCCATGTTGAGCGAGGCCACCTCGGGCTTGAAGGTTGCGGCCGGGCGCATCCGCTCTTCGACCGTCATGTGCGGACTTCCACCAGAGGTCAGGTTGAGTACGGCGTCGGTCGCCTGCTTGATGCGTGGCAGGAAGAGGCGGAACGCGTCGGGGTCCTGGGTCGGCCGCCCGTCGTTGGGATCGCGCGCGTGGAGGTGCAAGATCGCCGCACCGGCTTCTGCGGCCGCGATCGCCTGCTCTGCGATCGCATTGGGCCCGGCCGGCAGATGCGGCGACATTGAGGGCGTGTGGATCGCACCGGTGACCGCACAGGTTATGATTGCTTTCCTCGGCTGAGCCATCATTCGCCCTCCCCTCGCTGCTTGTTTGGCCTTGTGCCGCAACGGCGCGACGCCGCGGATCGATAGCGCTGCCCCGCCAGCGTCTTGTGCCGTCACTTTAGGCGATCCCGTCACCTGCGAAAGGGGCCGAACCTCCGCCCCTGAAGTGGTCGGCTAGAACTTACTCTGGCTCGCAACACGCCAACGAGGCGAGCCGAAGTTCGTTAAAAGTACTCTAGAATTCGGATCTGGCAACAAAGGAAGACCAGCGCCGGGACCACGCGAACAGCGCCATTGCGTTACCGGTGGTCTCAGATGCGAGAATGACGAGCATTCCATGTGGTGATGACAGTGGATTTTGAGATTTTTCAATTTTGCTGTGTGGAAA
>CAZGNQ010000474.1:0-2249 GCA_964527285.1 uncultured Hyphomicrobiales bacterium
GTGAAGGCGCGCATCAAGCTGCGGCCGGACCTGAACGACCGGGTGATGGTTGGGGTTGTCGAAGGTGCGTTCCGCTTCGGCGAGAACGGCCAGCGGATTGCCGGATTGATGGACAAGAGCCAGTTGTCTCCCTTCGAGACCACGGCTGAGGGTGTGCGCGGAGAGGTGTACCTCAAGGGGCGCATCAAGGGCGATGCGTTGCTCACGCTGCGCTACACGTCCGACCGGGACACCGAGGAGCGGTTGTTCCGCGATGTGCGGCCCGACGAGTTCTACCCCGTTTACGGAGATAAATCCGAAGCCGGGTTTGATGCACAGTCGGACGAAGCGCTCTACGTCAAGATCGAGAAGGGTCAATCGTATGTGCTTTACGGCGACATCGACGTTGCGCCTGCCGCGAGCGCGATCAAGCTGGGGGCACTGCGCCGCTCGGTGACAGGCGGAAAACTGCACCTGGAAGAGGGGCCTGTCGCGCTCGACGTCTTTGTAGCGCGCACGCGGTCTCAGCAGGTGGTCCAGGAAATCCGGGCGCGGGGCGTCTCCGGGCCGTACACCGTCGACCTGACCGACCTTGTGACCGGTACGGACAAAGTGGAGATTATCACCCGGGATCGGAACCAGCCCGATGTGGTGTTGAAAACCACCGGACTGTCCCGCTTTACGGACTACTCCATCGATTTCTTCAACGACACCATCCTGTTCGATGCCCCCGTGCAGTCCTTCGACGACGACCTGAACCCGCTTTTCATCCGCGTGACCTACGAGACGCGCGACGGCGGCAAGGCGTATTGGCTCTACGGCGCGGAGGCGCGCATTCAACTGACCGATAAGGTTGCGGTCGGTTACCGCGAAGTGCGCTCTGAGGCAGATGACACCGATGAGGATCGCCGAACGGTGCGCTCCGCCTTCGTGGATGCCGACTTCCAGCGGTTCGGCCGCGCGGAGTTTGAATACTCAGAAACGGAAAACCGGCTGGGCGACACGGGATCGGGTGTCCGCGGTGCCTATGAGGTGACCTTTGAAAACACCAAGGTGCAGGTGTCTGGCGCCCAGACGGACAAGGACTTCGATGTCCCTGGCGCCTCTGTTCAGCCCGGACGCCAGGAGGCGCGGGCAAAGGTCGAGCAGAAAATTACCGATCGCCTCAAGGTCAGCGGCGAGGCACTCTATTCAAACGATCAGGCCCGCGATGAGACCAGTGATCTTGTGCGCAGCGAGGAGAAATATGGTTTTGCCGGACTTCTGCACTGGCTGATGCTCGACACCCTGGAGGTGCGGGCCGGATCAAGGTTTGTCCGGACCCTGAAGGACGACCAGACAGGGGATGAAATCACCACCGATGCCGATGACGAGGTGGTCACGGCCATCATTGGCAGCACATGGCGCCCTGAGCATGTGCCGGGCCTCGCGCTGAGCGTTGAATACGAGCATGCAGTCGATGGCGGGACACAGCAGCGCTACGGCGGTAAGGCGGCCTACCAGGTCAATCCGGCGCTGCGCCTCTATTCGGAAGCCGAGGTTTCTACCTCCCGCACAGGTGCCTTCGGGATCGGCGAGAGCCGGCAAGATCGCGTGATCGCCAAAGGCGGTGTGGAGTACACGTGGCTGAAGGGCGTCACGCAGTATGCCGAATACCGCTCCAGGGCAGATGCCTTCGGTCAGGGTGCTCTTGCAAATGGCTTGAAGGGCGAGTGGATCGTGGATGACTTCCAGAAGGTGCGCACGAACATTGAGCATGTGGAGCCCGTGTTCGAGGACACCGTGGAAGAGCAGAACACGGCGATCGCGCTTGGCTACACCTACAAGTCGCCAATCGATGATTTCCTCTTCGACACTGATGCCGAATGGCGCACGGGGGAAAATGGTGACGCCTGGTACTCCAATCTCGGCATCGGCAAGCGCTCAGGCGATGTGACCTACCTGCTGCAGAACCGCTTCGCCTTGAGCGAGGAAAAGGGGGGCGGTGATCGGTATCGCGATCGCATCCGCTTCGGGGCCGCGTGGCGTCCTCTCGAGCACACCCGCTGGGCAGCGCTCGCGTGGTATGGCCTGGAATACGATGCGCGCACCAGCAACGACGGCGAGGACGCCGACGACGAGGAGGAAATCTCCCACACGTGGGCCGTTGGCGGGGAGTACGATGTCGATAGCAACATCCGCTGGCGCATCCGCCACGCCGGTCGCCAGCAGATGGTGCAGATCCAGGATGGCATCGAAGCGACGAGCACCATCCTGCTGATCACCTCGGG
>CAZGNQ010000475.1:0-2248 GCA_964527285.1 uncultured Hyphomicrobiales bacterium
CGGTTCGGCCGCCATTGCCGGACCTACCGCCAATTTTCGGCAATGAACTTGCCGACCTTCTCACGATCAGCCGTGTTCTTGATCAGCGAGCCGAAGTAGTTCTCGAACAGTTGTCCGTGCGATGTGCCTGGCTCGAACTCTGCCACTTTGTAGAGCAACTGGAGGAAATCCAGCAGTTCGGCCGTCGAGGGCGGCTTTGCGAGCGTCAGGCCGCCGCTGTTGCCGCGCAATTCCCAGAACAACCGAATGGCATCGCGCCGCAAGCCACTTGGGAACGATACGCTCTGGAATCGCGTGTCGACGATCTCTTCCAACTCTTGAGGGGTTGGGAATGGAATGTGATGGAACACGCATCGCCGCAGAAACGGGTCCGGCAACGCCTTCTCCGAATTCGACGTGATGATCACAATGGGGCGCATGTTGTCGGCGAACGATACGGCATTGGCCTCGCGCGCGCCGGGGGTGGGCTCGTAATCGGCTTCTGCCACCCGAAAGTGCATGCGATCAATTTCGTTGAGAAGGTCGTTCGGGAAATCGCGCGGCGCCTTGTCGATCTCGTCAATGAGCACCACTGAGCGGCGCGCCTCACCCGGATGATCGTAGCGATCAGTGTTGTTTGGCAGCAGACGCTCGACCTTGTCCCTATCGTAAGCCTCTATAATGGCACGCCCTAGCGCCTGATAGGTGACATACTCGATGGGTTTGATCGGCTGGCCCGGTTCGGTGCGAAACGCGGCAATCGCATCGTAGGAATAGAACAGATCCCGCGCGACGCTCGTCGATTTTGTCTCGAACTTGTGGACAGGGACCTCCCGAGCGGCTTCGCCCGCGCCCGCACCGATTTCATGCGCAATGGAATACGCCAGTTGCGTCTTGCCGGTGCCAGGTTCGCCGGTCACGAGCAAGGGTCGCCCGAGAATGAGTGCGGCGTTGACGGCTTTCGCGAGTTCAGGCGAGGGCACATATCCGGCTGGCTTTTCGACATCGCGCATCGAGAGCGTTGCGATGTCGGCCGCCCGCGCCGAGCTGCGCGACGTGCCGAGACCTTTGGCGTAGTATGGGAAAGTTGTCATGGTTCCCCGGTCACCTTGCGCGAAATTATTCTAGTCGCATGCGGTACGAATAGCCTGCGGTGTGACCCGCACGAAAGTCCTCATGGTCATTCCGTCGAAGGGATCCTCGACGTCTTGATAAATTGTCTCAACGATCTTTTGTTTTAGGCCGTCTGAGATGTTCGCGGGGCAGTTCGCTTCGAGCCAGGCTTCGGCATCGTCCTGAGGAATTGGCCAGAGGTAGGGGCGTATCACCTCCAGGGCACCGCCCTTATCGTTCGATGGTCCGAACCAGCCGTCGGAGCGGCGGCACCCCGCCTTTCGCGCCAGCCTTTCTATGTCGCGCAGCAGCCGAGCGTTTGTTTTCGACCCACGTCCGCGTCTCACCCAGGGGATTGCGTCACGATCCGTCCGATGCCAACCGGGTTCCGCATCCTCCATGGCACAGCGCATGGCAACAACCACCTGGGCCTGCACGGCGTGGCGGCTGACCTCTTGCCAGAAGCGAAACCACCAACCGGCGCGTTCCGTCCAATCGTGTAGGCTGTGAACGTCAAGTGGGCTGCTGACCACAACTGCAACGGCACCCGTTTCGGCATTCAGCCTGGCAAGTGACTGTGCGACCACGTCGACAGGCGTTGATTGCCCGTGCGGACCATCGCGGACAACAAGGCGTTCGTGTTCCAGTGCGTGCGTAAGATCATCGGCGAAATGCTCGAATGACCGCGCCGAAAGCTGACGACGGATATCGACCTCGGCAATCTGGACAGGATCGGTGACATTGCGCGCGCTGCGACACGCTTCGATGGTCGTCTTGGATCCGAAAAGATCGACGCGCTCGCAACGTGGCCCCGCGATGATCACCTGCTTCAGGCCGTCCGCACGCGCGTCCTTTATGATGTCGTCAAGGTTGGTGCGATGCGTCGTCCGGCCTGCAAGGTGCAGTGTGTCCTCAACGCCGACAAAAGCGCGCTGGGCGACGTCATCCGATGCGAACTGGGGGTCACGTTCTGCGATGCGTTGGATCGCACGAAGCAGGTACTGGAAGTCGTCGATTTCGCGGCGCTCGTCGGTGTTCCGGTCGCGTTCGTGCTTGTCAAACGCAGACATCAAACGCTCGGGGTCGATCGGGTCGGTTTGGGTGAGGTTGGCTGGAAGCAGACCAACAAGATCCGGGAGGTCGGCAAAGGTCGTGC
>CAZGNQ010000476.1:0-2245 GCA_964527285.1 uncultured Hyphomicrobiales bacterium
GGAGCCGTGTGTGGAACTTGTCTCGGGGGTCGTCTCCAAGGTGCAGGCGATCATGGTCAAGAACCTGCGAGACCGCATCGCCTTCATGCGCATCTGCTCCGGCGAGTTCAAGCGGGGAATGAAATTGCGCCAGGTGCGCACCGGCAAGGACGTGTTGGTGCACTCGCCGATCGTGTTCCTGGCGCAGGATCGGGAAATCGCCGACGAGGCCGGCGCTGGCGACGTCATCGGCATCCCCAACCACGGCTCCATCCGTGTCGGCGACACGTTCACACAAGGCGAGGAGATCCGCTTCACCGGGCTTCCAGCCTTCGCGCCGGAAATCCTGCGCCGCGTCCGCCTGATTGATACATCCCGTGTCAAGCAATTGCGCCAGGCCCTGCAGGACCTTTCGGAGGAGGGGCTGATCCAGGTGTTCAAGCCCGACATCGGCACGCAGTTCGTGGTCGGCGTCATCGGTGTGCTGCAGCTCGACGTCGTGAAGGACCGGGCGCTGGCGGAATACAAGGTGGAACTCGACTTCGAACCCACACAATTCTCCATGGCGCGATGGCTCGGGTGCGCTGACGAAAAGCTGCTCACTGAATTCGTGAAGGCGAACCGCGCATCCGTGATGACGGACCGTGACGGCGATCCCGTGTTCATGGCGAAGGGCGGCTGGGAGCTGAATTTCAAGCAGGAAACCCACCCTGACATCCAGTTCCTCAAAACGAAGGAACTGGAGTAGGCGCACGTGAGCGGACGGTTGAACCGTACGTCGCACCGGCTGGCGGCTGCGAAAAGTTCACGCGCCAGCCTTGACCGTTTCAGCGGTTTCAAGTGCCGCGGCGCCGAGACGAGGGCGTGCGCAGGCGCGCCGACTGTGCCGTGCTTGGCCGGCGCGTTGGTCGCTGAGCGGTGGTCCAGGTTGCGCACCCCACGCGTCAGCACGACAATCAACAGTCCTCAGCACATCTGAAAGCAGCGTACCGGCGCCCAATACTGTTGCCGCTTGAGCTTTGAAAAATTGCCGTTTTGAGCGTCACAATTGCAGTGAACGCCCGGCGCGATCAGGTCGGGCCACTGGTCAAGCATCATCAATTGGATCAAATTCAGTTGGCGCAGCGTGGCCAACCTGCTACAAGCCCATTGCGCGACTTTGGCCGGAAGATTGGGCCGTACTGCCTTTAGCAAAGCTGGGCTGACGTTACGATATCTCCTCCAAAACTCGACGTATGACAGGCTCTCTCACGTTGAGAGGCCACGAATCTGCTTGGCCTATGCAAAGGAAGACCCATGACTAAGGGAACAGTGAAGTTCTTCAATACCCAGAAGGGGTATGGCTTCATTCAGCCGGACGACGGCGGCAAGGACGTTTTCGTTCACATTTCTGCTCTTCAGCGCTGCGGGATGGACTCGCTGATGGAAGGTCAGATCGTGATGTTCGAAACCGAGCCGGATCGCCGCACGGGTAAGATCGCCGTGTCGAACATTCAGGAGGGCTGACGCCCTTCTTGGGGCGCGGCGCTACCGGATCGCCGGTGAAGCGCAGCGCCCGCTCTGGCCCGATCCGTCGGTCCGGTTTGAAACCAAAAAGGCCGCTCACTTGAGCGGCCTTTTTTGTGCGGGATGGTGGGGGCACTGCGAACAACGGCGCAGATGCGCGACGAACGAACATCACACCATGCACGCTGCCGGCCGCGCAAAGGCCCCGCCGGCTGGGACTACGCCAACATGGCGGCGTGCACGCGGTCCGGCGGCGCATGGCCGTCCATGAAGGTCTTCACATTGATGATGACCTTTTCGCCCATGTCGATCCGGCTCTCAATGGTGGCTGACCCCATGTGCGGCAGCACGACGACCCGGTCGCTGGCCAAAAGCTTCGGGTTCACTGAGGGCTCATTTTCAAAAACGTCGAGCCCTGCGCCCGCTATGGCTTGACTGTCGATCAGCCGCGCCAACGCATTCTCATCGATCACCTCGCCGCGCGCTGTGTTCACCACGTATGCCGTCGGCTTCAGCAGCTTGAGACGGCGCGCCGACAGCAGGTGGAATGTGGCCGGCGTGTGCGGACAGTTGATCGAGATGATGTCCATGCGCGCCAGCATCTGGTCCAGGCTTTCCCAGTGCGTCGCGTCAAGTTCATCTTCCAGCGCCGGGGAGACGCGGCGGCGGGTGTGTTAGTGGATATGCAAGCCAAACGCGCGCGCCCTGCGGGCCACCGCCGTGCCGAAGCGGCCCATGCCCATAATGCCGAGCCGCTTGC
>CAZGNQ010000477.1:0-2241 GCA_964527285.1 uncultured Hyphomicrobiales bacterium
CAGCGCGTTGGTGACATCAATGCCGGGCCACCGGTCCCGGCGCACTTGGCGCACCCCGTCCTGGATCTGCGGGACCATCGCCACCAAAACCAGCGCGGTCCCAAGCGGCGTGGCGAGCGCTGCCGGCCGAGCGATGGTGAGCAGCGCAAAGGCTGCCGCCGCAGCGACGGTGGGGGTCACATAGTCTCGATCTCGCGCGGCCGGGCGCGGGCGCGCCATCGGTTCGCCGTCGGTTGAGGGGTCGACATGTCGCCGGGTGACAGCGGCATGGTTTAGCAGCTGCGCGCGTGTCACACGCTCACGGTACCTGCGCGACCGAGACCGCAGCGCTCGCGAAAGTCTCGCCGAACTGCCCCCCTGTGTGGTGGCGAAGGGGCGATTGATGCACGCGACCGGGGCCGTCATCGGGTCAGCGGCGCAGACAGACGCGGTTGATCATCGCAAGCACCACAAGGCGCGGAGTGCGCGTCACGACATTTTTGCCCGCGGGGCCGCGCCCGCGCGGTTTGCGCGCGAGGCCGCGGCGCTGCGGCCCTTTCGCGGTTGGTGGCTGCTTTGGCCATGCTTGCGAATGAAGTCGCGGACCCTCGCCACTTTCTGGCGAGCATTGAATGACAGAAGCGTCCCACCGCTCTCAAAATGTTCGATGAATACTTGGCCCACCGCGTAGATGAACACGCCGGCCGAAATTGACACCGCCGCTCCGCCAGCCAACGACCGCAGCCCCGGGACAAGCTTGGCCGCGGATCGGACGTGTCCACCGTCAGCGTCCATGGGACATCTGAGGTAATTTCGTAACGGAGGGTTTTTGATGGGGTGGATGCCCCTTCCGGGCGGCATCACGGATCGAGCAACCTCGGTCCGTCAACATCGTCCAAGGAATAACCCCATGTCAGACGCAACCATCATTGTTATCGATCTTGCGAAGAACGTGTTCCAGATCCACGGTGCAGCTCACGATGGCTCTGTTGTTTTCCGGAAGAAGCTAGCCCGGAAGCAGGTTCTTGCTTTCCTTGAGAAGCAGCCGAGATGTGTGGTCGCCATGGAAGCTTGCGCGACGGCTCATTTTTGGGGTCGAGAGATCCAGCGTTTGGGTCATGAGGTGCGCATTCTGCCGCCAATCTATGTCAAACCGTTCGTCAAGAGGCACAAGAACGACGCGGCAGACGCGGAGGCAATCGCAGAAGCCGCGGCACGCCCGACCATGCGCTATGTGGCCGTGAAGGAGGAGGGACAGCAGGCGCGGGCAATGCTGTTTCGCACGCGGGATCTTCTGGTCAGGCAGTGCACCCAGACGATCAATGCGCTTCGTAGTCACCTCGCCGAGCATGGGCTCGTGTCTGCAAAGGGGCGAGCCAGTTTTCATCGTCTTTGCGGCCTTATCGACTGCCCCGTCACCCAGATGAACGAAACAGTGCGAGGACTGTCACGCCTGCTTCTGGAACAGATCGCGATATTGGATCAGAAGGTCGCCGATCTCGACGGTCGAATTCGCCGCGCGGCGTCGCACTCAGCCTCAACACGCAGACTGCAGCCCATGCCGGGCGTTGGCCCTGTGACAGCCGTCGCCGTGGAGACCTTCGCTCCAGACATGAGCACATTCCAAACTGGTCGCGACTTCGCAGCCTGGTTGGGATTGGTGCCCCGTCAACACTCGACCGGCGGCAAGCAGCATCTCGGCCGGATCTCGAAAATGGGGCAACGTGACATTCGGCGCCTCCTCATCATTGGGGCGATGGCAGTTGTGCGTCATGCCGCCCGCAAAGCGCCGGTCCAGGGAAGCTGGCTTGCCCGCATGCTGTCACGAAAGCCCAAGATGCTGGTCGCCGTTGCTCTCGCGGACAAGATGGCACGGGGGCTTTGGGCGATGATCACAAAAGGAGAAGATTACCGGATCCCGGCGCTGGCCATGTGAGCGCAAGCGGCACAGGGCCAACAGTCGGGATGCTGGGCGTGCAGGGAGAGCGTAGCGCGTAGGGGCAAACGATCGGATCGATCGGGATCAAGGGAACCAGAGATGAGCCAAGAGCCGTCGAGCTCGCGTTTCTGATGGGGCCTCGATCCTCGCATCACCATACCGGCCAGCGGTCAGAAAAGTGCCGCAAGAAAAGGCCTGACACATGACCGCTCCCGATCAACTGCAACTCGTCAAACGCCGACCTTGCGCGAACGGGGGCATCCACACATGGCTCATCGTAACCGCCAAGGAGTGAAGATGAGACAGAAACCCGGGCCACAAGC
>CAZGNQ010000478.1:0-2238 GCA_964527285.1 uncultured Hyphomicrobiales bacterium
CCACTTGCCCCCGCGAAAGCGTTCTCCCGATCCGGCTGCGGCCGGATTTTTCCGTGTTTTCAAAGGGGTTTGTGGTCAGGGCTGAGCACTGACGTGTCGGCTGTTGGCCCAAAATCTGTTCTCTCACCCGGATATTCTCCGGACCTGATGACTGCGTGGATTTGGTGAATTGTTTACAACGCGCTGAAATGAAACCTCTTTCTGGCGGCCCTGCCTGAACACTTCGAACGGAGTCGCGTTCGGTGAGATGGAACAGAAATCGAACCTTCGCCAGTCTTCGGATCCCGCGCATTACTCAGCATTCTGCGGCGCAGCATGCCACAATGCCTTGCACGTAGGGCGGAGAGCGGAAGTTCGCTGCATTTGCAATATCTCTAGAGTCCGCTTGCGGAAGCAGCCATTGATTGTGAGTACGAAGCTTAAGATGCTGCGATCGCTCTAATGGCGGCAACGAGCCCAACCCGGCAATCGTGAATTCCTGCTGCGCGCGCACGCAGCGCGGAAATCTCTGCAGGTGCTCGGTCGGGCGTGCTGCAGCGCTGCGGTTAACGCGGCCATTCGAGCGCTGCGCAGCGAGCTTTGTCAGGGCAGCTCACCGGCTACAGGCAAACCAGTCTTCGGCTTATGCGGCTATCGGAATTGCAATTTGCCACCTTCTGCTATGGCATCTGCTGCAAGGGCCGTGAGCAGCGTCGTGAAGGTCACGACGCCGCCTGGCACTACTGCTATCCACCAAGCGTCGATCAGGTGGTCACGCCCGTAGCTCATGATTGTACCCAAGCTTGCATCGGGCGGCTGCACGCCCAACCCCAGAAAGCTGAGTGTCGATTCCAGTAGCAGTGTTTCCGGGAAGTTGAGGGTCGCGTTGACGAGCAAAACGCTCGATGCTGCGGGCAGAATGTGCAGGGCGTAGATACGCCAAGGTGGCGCGCCATACCCTTGCGCCATCTGAACCACCCTGCCCGATTTCGCCGAAAGTGCGGTGGCACGCGCCAGACGTGCATATCGCTCCCATCCATACACTGACACCACGAGAAGCAGCACGCCAAGACTTGCGCCGAACACGGCTATCAACGCCAACGCGATGACAAAGAACGGGATTGCTGCCTGCAGGTCGACCGCTGCTAGAACCAAGCTCTCCCACCAGCCGCCGAAATGTGCCGCCGAAAAGCCCAGGAGCGTGCCGATGATCGCCCCTAGGACCGTTCCGATGAGTGCAAACGCGAGGCTGACGCGGGTTGCGACCAGGACACGGGCCAGCAGGTCTCGGCCAAGGGTATCTGTACCCAAAGGGTGTTCCCAACTGCCGCCAAATCCGACTGGCGGCAGCAACCTGTCGGTCAGCGCAATCTGATTGGGGTCCATCTGCAGGAGGGACGGCAACACAAGCGCCGCCGCTAACAAGCCGCCAAGCCATAGACCGGCCGCGTAAACCACAACCGTGCCGCGCGTCGACCTCATCCGCCGTTTCTCCGAAGCCGCGGGTCGAGCCACCGGTAAGATAAGTCAATGGCGAGGTTCACCGCGATCATTGTTGCGGTCAGGATCAGGATGATCATTTGGACGACAGGCATGTCGCGCAGCGCAACGGCATCCACCAAGAGCCGTCCCATGCCCGGCCACGCGAACACTGTTTCGACCACGGTGGCGCCGCTGACGAGGCCGCCCACGATCAAGCCGCCGATCGTCAGCGTCGGCAACGCCGTATGGGGCAGGATATGGCGGCGCATAATGGCCCGCTCGCCAATGCCGCGTGAGCGCAGCCCGTCCAGGAACGGCTGATCCGCAACCTCCAGAATTGTGCTGCGCACAAAGCGCGCGAGGATCGCCGCGTAGAAGGTGCCGGCCGTCACCATAGGCAGGATCAGGTGGGCAAGCGTACCGCTGCCTGCCGATGGCAACCAGCGCAAGCTCATCGAGAAAAGAAGGATCAGCAGGATCGCCAGAAAGAAGTTCGGCATCGCGAAGCCGACCATTGCCCCCGTCATCAGGGACCGATCAATCCAAGACCCCGCATGCCGCGCGGCGAGGATCCCGGCAGGCACACCGATGACCAGCGCCAACGCAAAGCCTGCGCCCATAAGCAACGCTGTATCAGGAAGGCGCGCTAGCACGATTTCTGCCACCGGGCGGCCGTCGCGGAATGACACACCAAAGTCGCCGCGCAGAAGGTCTGCCCAATAAAGCCCGTATTGCGTCAGGATCGAACGATCTAGGTCGAGCCGCGCGCGGAAGGCT
>CAZGNQ010000479.1:0-2233 GCA_964527285.1 uncultured Hyphomicrobiales bacterium
GAGACGCGTTACGGCTGGTATTATTTCGTTGCCCGGAGTTAGTCATGCGTTCCACTTTCCAAGCGTTTACCGGCGTTCATTTCGACCACGCCTTTTCCAATACAGCCGTCGTATCATGGGCCGACCATGCCCGGCACGTCGATGTCGAGGGCTTTGCCGCGGATGCGCGCATGGCGATTCAGGATGTGGTCGAAGCCGCACAAAACATTCCGGATCCGGCGATGCGGATCGCCCTTATCGAAGCCGATGCCGGCTTCGGCAAAACCCACACCGTGATAACCACGCTGGGGCGGCTTGCACATGAAGGGCGCGCCTATCCGGTGGTCGCGCAGCTTTCGGTCAAGCTGCCGCCGGAAGAGATTTCCCTGTGGCTGCTGCGCACGATCATCGACGAGTTGAGCAAGCGCTATTTCGTGGACGCCGAGGGGCGCAACCCGTTGCAGCGGCTTGCAAATGGCTTGTTGGCGTACGCTCAGCCGAGCACGCGTCAGGCCTATTTGAATGCCCTTGAGGAGGGCGATGAAAGCGAGTTGCTGGCGCGAGCGCGCACCGCCGCGCCGCAAATCCGCAAGGCGATTGCAGATGACCACATTAAGCCGGGGGAAGATCCGATCATCGCCGGCCTCCTTTTGGCGGACAAGGATGTGTCCTATCCGTTTGCGAACTGGTTGCGTGGCGGCACGCAGGAAGTCCGGTTTGCCAATCAAACGCTGCCGCCGCTCACAACCGAAGAGAATCGCCATTCCGTGTTGCGCGCCATCGCGGCGCTTGCGCACGCGACCGGTGCGCCGCTTGTTTTGGCCTTCGACCAGATCGAGGCGGTCGCCCATACCGGTGATGACAAGCTGCTCGGCCACGTCGTGGTCGGGATGACCCAGTTGGTGGAGCAGACCGCACGCGGTGTTGGCCTCGTCTTCTCCGCGCTAAGCGACACGTTCGCCCAGATCAAGCGTCGGGATTTGCCATCCAGCACAATCGGCCGATTCGAAAGCGGGATAACGCCGGTTCGGATCGAGGTGCCGAAACCAGAACAGTTGCGCGGGTTCATCGACAGGCGCGCGGCGTATCTTTTGAAGCTTGCCGGCGCGGAGAGCGATCCGACCGCGGGGCAGAAAATGGCGCCCGAATGGCTATTGCGGCGAGAAGATCGCCCCGTGCTGCGCCGGCTTTTCCAGATGGTCCGGGACTACCGTAATACCTGCCGCAAGGCCGGGCGTTTTCTGTCGGAAGACGAATATATTGCGACGACACCGGACGGCGAAACGCCGTCCGAGCCGCCGGTACCGGCCGAAGACTTCGATAAACTCTGGGCAGACGAAATCGATGCGGATGTCGGTTCCGCCGCCAATCTGTCCGGGCCTGAAAAGGCCGACCTGTTCGACTGGCTAATCGACAACGTGGCCGAAGAATTGCCCGAGGTGCTGTCGATTTCCAGAGATCGGCTTACGCTGGAAGGCGCTCAGCCCACGACCGTGTTCGATATCCGGTTTCAGGGGGGCGACGACGCCATTCACGAGCGCTGGAAAGTGGCGCTGATCGATGCACCTAATGCGCACGGACAGCTTCGCGACCAGATCGAGACATTCCTTGATAAGGCGACGAATGCGATGCCTGCGCTTCTGCGTATTGGGCCCAAGCTACCGCGCATGCGCGAAGATGGTACGCCACAGCGCTCCATTGAGCATGTGAGGGGTGCGAACGGAACCCCGCAGGCGGGCCCGCCGCTCGCGAACCTGCTCGATGCCGGCGGGCGCATCGCCCATGCCTCACAGAATGACTGGATCAGGCTGCGTCTGGTGCGCAAGTTCGTCGAGGAGCGGCGCGATGCCCCCGGCTTTGCCGACTGGAAACGCCAGCGCCGCTTCCTGCTAGAGACCGCCGGGATTGGCTGGATGACCAAGCTGCTCCAGCCGGCGCAATGGTCGAGCAACCCGCCGCCTGCACCACGTGATCCCAATGGCAGGCGTCAACCGGACGTCGAACCGCCAACTTCTGCGTCGGCCCAAGCCGCAAGCCCGCAGGATGCTGATCCCCGCGACCGCGCCAATATCCTGCTTGGTCATGCGCTGGAGACTGGAGAGGCGATAAGTTGGCGGCTCGACCGGGCGAGCGAGCCAGCCCTGCCGAATTTCGGGCTGATGGTTTCAGGCGATGCCGGGCAGGGCAAGACGCAGGCGATCAAGGCGATCATCTCCGAGATCGCGGCGCTGGATTGCCCGATCCTGATCTTCGA
>CAZGNQ010000480.1:0-2208 GCA_964527285.1 uncultured Hyphomicrobiales bacterium
TCGGGGATGTGGCAGTGAAACATCCAGTTGCCGGGGTTGTCGGCGACGAAGGCGACCTCGACCCGCTCGCGCGGCGCCATCAGCACCGTGTCATGCCATGGCTTATAGCGCACAGGCGCGCCATTGCGCGAGAGCAGGCGGAAGTGGTGGCCGTGCAGGTGGATCGGGTGCGGGAAGGCGGTGTCGTTGCGCATGGCGAGGATGTGGCTCGTGCCGCGCTTCATCGTGACCATCGGCTCCATCACGTGACCGTGCGCCGCGACGCCGTTGATCGCCCAGGCGAGGCCAGAGCGCACCATCGTGCGCATGTCCGTCCATTCGCCATTGACGCGCGCGCCGCGCATCCCGCCCATCGCGCCGCCGGTGAAGATCACTTCGTGGCGTTCGGCGTTGGCCAGGTCAGGCTCGGCGAGCGGGTTGGCGGTCAGCGCCGGCGGCCCGTCGGGCGGTGTGTCGCGCAGCGGCGCTTCGTCATAGACGAAATCAACCAGCCGGTAATCGCGGCCCTGATAGAAGCGATCGACGACCGACGTGCGGCTGCCCACCGGCTCCATCATGTCGAGGATCAGGTCGACGCGCATCGCCGGGCCGAGCACCACCAGCCCGCCGCGCGGCGTGTGCGGCTCCACCGGCTGGCCGTCCAGCGCGACGATGACCGGCGCGTGCGCGCCCAGGTCCAGCGCGAAGTTCCGCGCGTTCGCTGCGTTGATGAGGCGCAGGCGGATGCGCTCGCCCCGGCGCACCTTGAACGTGTCGGGGATCGCGCCGTTGATCGTCACCGTGTTGCCGATGCGCCCGGCATGGGTGATGTCGTGGAAGTGGCCGAAATCCTTGGTGATCTGCGCGCTGCGCGCCAGCCGCCAGTCATCGAGCACCCAGGTGATGTCGCGGTCCACGCGCGGCGGCTCGCGTTCCTCGATGATCAGCGGGCCGTAGAGGCCGCGCGCGGTCTGCTCGGCGCTGCGGAAATGCGGGTGATACCAGAAGGTGCCGGCATCCACGGCGTCGAATTCGTAGACGAACTGCCCGCCTGGCGGGATCGGCGTTTGCGTCAGGTGCGGGACGCCGTCCATCGCGTTGGGCAGGCGGATGCCGTGCCAGTGGACGGTGGTGGCCTCGTCGAGCGTGTTGGTGACGGTGACGCGCAGCCGCTTGCCCTGGCGCACGCGGAGTTCCGGGCCGGGCAGCGCGCCGTTGAAGGCCCAGATGCGGGTGGCGGGCGCGGGCGAAGGGGCGATCTGCGCTTCGGCCGGGCCGATGTTGAGGGCGAATTCGCGCGCGCCATCAGCGGCCAGCGCGGGCCAGCGGGCAGAGGCTAGCAGCGCGGCGGAGCCGAGCGCGCCGGCGAGAACCGCGCGGCGGGATGGCTGCCAATGGAAATGGGGCATCCGGGTATCCTTGCGGTGTATTTCGGTGCGCAAGCAAAGCACCGAGGCGCAGGCGCGTCAGCGTTAATGCCTGCCGTGAAGGCCAAAGTACGTTATTCGTAATCCGCTCTGACCAGCCGCCCCCTGAACCATTGCACGATTTCCTCGAAAGGCAGGCGGTCGCTCACAGACAGCAGCAAATCCTCGAACTCAGTCTCAATGTCGCCGTCCTCTTCGGCAGCGACCAGATCATAGCCGCTGCGCACGATGAGCGTGTAGGTTAGAATCAGCGTTGTGCGCTTGTTGCCGTCCACGAAACCATGATTGGTTACCATCGACTGCACCAGCGCGGCGGCCTTGCGGTGCATTGAGCGATAATATCCCGAATAGGGGCGCTCGATGGCGGATTGGATCAAACTGAGGTTCAAAATCCCGGGCCGTCCGCCGCTCAGCAGGGCGCGTTCATGGGCGCTGAGCGCATCGGCCAAAGTAATGCGATAATGCCGCCTACTTGTCGGCAAGACGCTTTAGCGCATTCTTATACTTCTCGACCGCATCATCCATCACGCGCCTCGATGTCGGCGTAGTATGAATGGTTCGAACGCCGCCGCCGTCACGAATGGTGAAGGTGTCTGTGAAGCGCCCGGTTTCCGCGTCGCGCTTGACCGCACGGCTCGCCTTCGAAGGGCCTTGCCCGTTCGCATTGCCTGCGACGGCGGTGATCCGCTTCTTCACAAACCGTCCCGAGGTTGCGTCACGAGGTGCTTTCCGTGGCATTTTTGCTCCGATACTCCAAGACAACTTTTCATTTGATATAACGCAGCTTGGACCTCAGCGCTAG
>CAZGNQ010000481.1:0-2202 GCA_964527285.1 uncultured Hyphomicrobiales bacterium
AGCGCTGACGCGCTGCACGGTGCGGGATGACAGGTTGTGGTTCTACGCGGCTAGCCGCGGGCCGCAGTCGCGGCCTCAGCGTCGCTGTGCTCCGCTGAAGTGGTGGCCTGAAAGGCGCGAGAGCCTGAATTCGGCATTCCACTCGGCAGCGTAGCGTAGGCGCCAAGCGGCGCCCGGCGCTTAGTGCCGCAAACACACGAAGTGTCACCCCGGACCGCGTGGCATCGCAGATGGCATCGCGAGATCCGGGGCCCAGGAGAAATGTTGTCGCGGAGCGACGCGATACTGAGCGGCTTCGCCGCACGTCTGACGCTGGGTCCCGCATCGCGTGACAGCGCTGACGCGCTGCACGGTGCGGGATGACAGGTTGTGGTTCTACGCGGCTAAGCCGCGGCGCCCGGTCGGGCGCTCAGCGTCGCTGCGCTCCGCTGAAGTGGTGGCCCAAAACAAGCTTTTTGCCCGATGCGGCCTCAGCCGGCGTCGCCGTAGCGCTTTTCGACGTACGCCTCCACGATGGCCGTGAACTCGCCGGCGATGTTGTCGCCACGCAGCGTCATCGCTTTCTTGCCGTCGATGAAGACAGGCGCCGCAGGGCTCTCCCCGGTGCCGGGCAGCGAGATGCCAATGTCAGCGTGCTTGCTCTCACCAGGCCCGTTCACGATGCACCCCATGACCGCAAGATTGAGCCCCTCCACGCCAGGATACCGCCCGCGCCAGTCGGGCATGCGGGCGCGCACGTGGTCCTGGATCTCCTTGGCCAGTTCCTGGAAGACCGTTGAGGTCGTCCGGCCGCAGCCTGGGCACGCCGCCACGATCGGCACGAACGAGCGGATGCCCATCGTCTGGAGCAATTCCTGGCACACGCGCACCTCCAGCGTCCGGTCGCCGCCGGGCTCCGGGGTGAGGGAGATGCGGATGGTGTCGCCGATGCCCTGCTGCAGGAGAATGCCCATGCCGGCAGAAGAGGCCACGATGCCCTTGGAGCCCATGCCGGCCTCCGTCAGGCCAAGGTGCAGGGCATAATCACAGCGCGCCGCCAGCTTGGTGTAGACGGCGATGAGGTCCTGCACCGCGGAGACCTTGGCGGAAATCACGATCTTGTCCTTGCCCATGCCCAGCTCAACGGCGCGCTCCGCCGACAGCAGTGCGGACTGGACGATGGCCTCATGCGTGACCGCGCGCGCGTCCATCGGGTTCGCCGACTTGGCGTTCTCATCCATCAGGTGGGTGAGCAGGTCCTGATCCAGGCTGCCCCAGTTGACCCCGATGCGCACCGGCTTGTCGTGCTTCAGGGCCTCCTCGATGATCTGGGAGAATTGCGTGTCCCGCTTGGCCTTGAAGCCCACGTTGCCCGGGTTGATGCGGTACTTGGCGAGCGCCTCGGCACAGCCCGGGTGCTCCTGCAGCAGCGTGTGGCCGATGTAGTGGAAGTCTCCCACGAGCGGTACGGTGGAGCCGCGCGCGGCCAGCTTGTCGCGGATGTGCGGCACGGCGGCGGCGCTTTCGGCCCGGTCGACCGTGATGCGCACCAGCTCGCTGCCGGCCTCCTCAAGCGCTGCGACCTGGGTGACCGTTGCGTCGATGTCGGCGGTGTCCGTGTTGGTCATGGACTGGACGACGAAGGGCGCATTGCCGCCGACGATAACGCCGCCAATGTTGACCGGAATGGAATTGCGGCGAGAGGCGAGCATCATCGTGGGAGCTCCAACGTCGAAAGGGACCGGGGCGCGGGCCGTGCTGGTGCCCGCGGTGGGCAGGCCTGCCGGGTTCTGCCGGGTTCGTTGGGCTCTTAGTCGATCTGTGCGCGCGGCGCGAGTGGGGCAAATGGGGCAGGCGCAGGTGGCCGCGGTGGTTATCCAACCCCCAAAAAAGAAGCGCCCCGCTGGCGCTTGCGATCGGCAATGGGGCCAATCTTCAGCAACAGCGGGGCGGTGAACGGCCTGACGGGGTGGTGTCATCGCGGGTGTGCCCGGTCTCTGGCATCGGCGTGTGGGGAACGGGTTGAAACCAACCGCCAGCCGGGCGCAGCCGTTACTCCACCACGCTCAGTGCCGTGAGCGAAAAGCCGATGGCGCGGAAAGACGTGACCAGCTCATTCTTGTCCATTGCCAGGAAGAAGTGGTGATCAGGCGAGGTCGCGCAATCCTTGAGCATATTGATCACCGATTGGTTCATGATCGGCGGACCGCACATGTAGTATTC
>CAZGNQ010000482.1:0-2201 GCA_964527285.1 uncultured Hyphomicrobiales bacterium
CGTTCGGCCTTCTATTGGAGAATGAGTACGAGAACTCTTTCGTCCCCATTCTACTGCGATTCTCCAATCCATTGGCCGGCGCGTCGCAGTGATCGGCTTCGAGCCGAAAGGTCGCGTCAGATCCGTGCTTACGACAGCCGATTCTGGCCCGGGCTTGAGCCGGGGACGACGCCCTCGACGAACCTTCAACGGGCTCTGCAAAGCCGAAGTCATCCGTCGCCGTCGACTTTGGAGATCTCGGCAAACCGTGGAGATTGCGGGGCTCAGCTCAGGTCGCCTAAGTCAACAACAGCCGTCTGCTATCGTCCATTGGAATATCTACCGGCTCAGGCAGAAGCTGTGCGCTATGACTGCCTGAATGACCTCAGGGGCGCCGCCTGCCTCAAGCGAAACAGCTGCCGGTCTCTCCGGGGCTGTTCAACTCAAATTGATCTTGGACCCGGACTATCCCAACAGCGATCTCCGCGCTCTCAACGTAGCAGGCCCGATCCCGCGTCAAGGGTCGCTCTCGCCGGTCGCTTTTGCCCTTGACCCGGTCTCATGATGGCCTGCTCAGAACCCACCACACGTCGATCTCAGAACCGAAGTTTCCATGGCGCTCCGGTCCCGCAATGAAAGAGCTTGGCGGAATACACATGATGTGAGACTATTTTCTTATGTCGGATCAATTGTGTATCGCCCGCTATCGGAACGCGATCGAAGCGTTGGCCGAGGGTATTGCGCAGCTGGACAGCGCGACAGCATACGCAGTGGTTGCCGAAGCTCGCGAGATGGTGCGTACAGCCTGGTTGCGCCGACAAATTCAACTTGGTGAGGACAGCGGCGAGCCGGTCGATGGCCCAGCCGCGATGCAACGCCTGCTACGGCGCGCCGATCAACGGCTGCGACAGCCCTATTCGTGATCGATCTGGCCCGCCCATATTCAATACGGGCAGCGCAATGGGGGCTCCGGCGTTGTCTGCTGTGCCACACTTCTCAGACTGCGCAACCGTGTTGTCCTTGCACCGAAGCGGTCGCCGTACAACACTCGGCATCAATGGATGAAGACGCTCTTGTTACGTTGTTGAACGAATTCCGAATCATGACCGACGAGGTCGAATGGCTTGAGTTCAAGCATGCCGAAAGCAAATATGACACGAACAAGCTCGGCAAATATTTCTCGGCCCTTGCCAACGAGGCAAATCTCAAGGGGCGCCAAGTTGCATGGTTGATCTTTGGCATCCACGACAAGCAGCGTGATGATGCAGGCCGCCGAAACGTACTCGGCACAGCCTACAAGCGAGACGCTGCCGCGCTCAACGAACTCAAGAAGATTGTTGCCGAACACACGCCGCAGCACACGACCTTCAACGAAATCCACGAGCTGCAGGTCGACGGCAAGCGCGTCTTGATGATGGAGATCCCGGCCGCTCCGCTCGGGATGCCGATCACCTGGAAGGGACACTTCTACGGACGAGATGGCAGCTCGATCGGCCCGCTGTCCTATCCTGAGCTGGATCAGATCCGCGCGCAGAATACGGACTGGTCCGCCGAGATCATCCCAGATGCCTCATTGAATGATCTGGACGACGCTGCAATCTCGCAAGCGCGCATCAGTTTCAAAGAGAAACACAAAGATCTCGCTCAAGACGCTGGCGGCTGGTCTGATCGCGTGTTCCTCAACAAGGCAAAAATCACAGTTTCCGGCAAGATTACGCGCGCCGCGCTCTTATTGCTCGGTCGCCCGGAAGCCGCACATTTCCTGTCGCCAGCGGACGCACGCATCACATGGGTTCTCAAAAACGCCGACGGCACGGATCGGGACTATGAGCATTTCCATCCGCCGTATTTGTTGGCCACCGTTGCTTTGCGCCAGCGCATCCGGAATACGATCTACCGTTTCATGCGGGACCTGTCGCTGTTCCCGGCGGAACTCCTGCAATACGATACCTGGGTATTGCGCGAGCTGCTGCACAACTGCATTGCGCATCAGGATTACAGACTTGGTGGTCGCATCAATGTGGTTGAGCGCGAAGACAGCCTGACTTTCACGAACTTAGGCAGCTTTATTCCGGGCACCGTCGAACACGCATTGGCGGCTGACGCCCCGCCCGAAGCCGCCGCCTGGCAATCGAGCCTCGACCGCTTCTACGCCGACTTAAACGCCATGCTCGACCTCGTTCGCGACGAATCGACCGACCTCTTCACGCCACTCCCCCACC
>CAZGNQ010000483.1:0-2200 GCA_964527285.1 uncultured Hyphomicrobiales bacterium
CGTTGACGCTGACGCACCCGCGCCGGATCAGGTCGCGTGCCTGCGATCGGCTGGCGGCAAGGCCGCGACTGGCAAGCATGTGGTCGAGCCGGATTTTCATGGGAGCGGTGCGCTGACGGCGCTTTCGTGCCGTGTCGCCCGTTCGCCTGTCGCCGCAAGTGTTGCAACGGGCACGGGTTTGTCGAACCCGCGCAGCGACATCGCCTCCAGATTGCGCCAGCGCGAAAGGCCTTGCG
This sequence comes from uncultured Hyphomicrobiales bacterium, assembly GCA_964527285.1. Taxonomy (GTDB): domain Bacteria; phylum Pseudomonadota; class Alphaproteobacteria; order Rhizobiales; family CAZGNQ01; genus CAZGNQ01. The sequence continues at coordinate 237 of CAZGNQ010000483.1, forward strand.
CATCGGCGGCATCGCACAACCTCACGGTTTCAGGGCACGCCAATACGGCTGCCACTGCCGTCATGATCGCGACATCGAGCGTCAAGAGCATGATCCTGTGGTGTTGCCGCTCGTGGCCGGCCCGCACCATCCAGAGGTACGCGAGCCCCACACCCAGGAACGCCAAACCCATCGCGAGCCCGGAAAAATTACCGCGCTTGGAGACGAGATCCGGCGTGATGAACGCCAGCACTGCCAGGATCGTGATGCTGCGCAGCACGATGGCCAGTTCGATGCCCTGACGCTCAGCGCTTTGAAGGTCTGGCTCGACCCGGATCAGGCGGCGGCCCAGATACCGTCGAGCGCCCCGCGGCAGAAGGCGCGCCAATGTCATTCACTTGCCCTCCGCGCCAACCGATGCAGCGGCGGCGAGGGTCAGAAATCCCTCAACCGCGCCGGGTCTGGCATGGCGCGCGGCCCCGCGGGCCGGCAAGTGAAAAGCGCGACACGCTCGTCGTCAGGCACGCTCAACGGCATCAAGGGCGATGACGCGCGCGCCCGCGTTTTCCCGGCCCAGAGCGTCGAAAACCTGGGCCACGATCCCGGCGGCGTCCAGCCCCGCCTGCTCGTACATTTTCGCAGGCTTGTCCTGATCAATGAACGCGTCCGGCAGCACCATGGTGCGCACACGCTGTCCCTGCGTTTGCAGATCCTGGCGCGAGATCACGTCCAGAACGTAGGAGCCAAAGCCACCGATTGAGCCCTCCTCAATCGTGATCAAGACCTCATGGTGCGCCATCAGCTGTTTGATCAGGTCCTGGTCCAGCGGCTTGGCGAAGCGGGCGTCTGCCACCGTGGTGGAGAGGCCGTAGCCCGCCAGTTGATCCGCAGCGAGCAGCGCCTCCTGCAGGCGGCCGCCGTACGACAGGATCGCCACCTTGCTACCCTCGCGCAGCACCCGACCGCGGCCGATGTCCAGCGGCGTGATCTCGTCGGGTATGTCCAGGCCGATGCCTTCGCCGCGCGGATAGCGCACTGCGGAGGGGCGATCATCGATCTGGGCAGCGGTTGCCACCATGCGCGCCAGCTCCACCTCGTCGGCGCAGGCCATCAAAACGAAGCCCGGCAGACAGCCGAGGTAGGCCGTGTCGAATGATCCGGCATGGGTCGGCCCGTCCGCACCGACGAGCCCGGCCCGGTCGATTGCAAAGCGCACGGGCAGCTTCTGGATGGCCACGTCATGGACCACCTGGTCGTAGCCGCGCTGCAGGAATGTTGAATAAATGGCCGCGAACGGTTTGTAGCCTTCCGTGGCGAGGCCGGCGCAGAACGTGACGGCATGCTGCTCGGCGATGCCAACGTCGAAGGTGCGCTTGGGGAAGGCCTTGCCGAAGACATCGAGGCCCGTTCCTGACGGCATGGCGGCCGTCACAGCGACGATGCGGTCGTCCTTTTCAGCTTCGTTGATCAGGCTGTTGGCGAACACCTTTGTGTAACTCGGCGCATTCGGCTTCGGCTTGTCCTGCGCGCCCGTGATCACATTGAAGCGGCTGACACCATGGTACTTGTCGGCGGCTTGCTCCGCCGGTGCATAGCCCTTGCCCTTCTGGGTCACGCAGTGGATCAGGATCGGGCCAACGTCAGCCTCGCGCGCGTTGCGCAGGATCGGGACGAGGTGGTCCAGGTTGTGGCCGTCGATCGGGCCCAGGTAATAAAAGCCCATCTCCTCAAACAGTGTGCCGCCGGCCCAGAAGTTGCGCGTGTATTCTTCAACGCGCGCGGCGCGGCGCTCCCAGTCGCGCGGCAGGCGTTGGGCGAGCTGCTTGGCCGCCTCGCGCACCTTCAGGTAGGTGCCACTGGACGTGAGATGCGTGAGGTAGTGGCTGAGGGCGCCGGTTGGCGGCGCAATCGACATGTCGTTGTCGTTCAGGATCACCACGAGCCGGCTGTCGCGTGCGCCGGCGTTGTTCATGGCCTCGTAGGCC
>CAZGNQ010000484.1:0-2193 GCA_964527285.1 uncultured Hyphomicrobiales bacterium
CCCGGCTGATTGAGTTTCAGTGCGCCGCGCGGGGGATAAACAAATGTGCGCCCGGCCTTCAAAGTGTCATCGGGTAATTGCGGATGGGGAAACAAAACGCAGCTCTTGCCGGCGTCATCGACGTTGAGCAGCGTGAGGCGGCAGTCCTTCGGCGGCGTGATGTTCAGCCGGATGCGATCGCCGCGCCGGTAGCGTGCCTTGTCGGCGCTGATGAACGGCGCGGCAGAGATCCCACGAGCTGTGCGCGCGAACGCGAATTGCGCAACCAGCGATGTCCGGGCCCAGGGCACCTGATCCTCCTGCGTGGCCGCGATCACATCGCGGCGGGCGCGGCGCATCATGAGCGCGATATCAAGGTCCGGCGTTGCGATGTGGCGCAGCAGGGCTTCGGTGAACGGGCTGTTGCGGCCGCGACCGTCAGCGGCCACGTCGCCGGGTTTTGTCGCAAACGAAATGTAGGTGCCATGGTTAGGCGAAACGTCCGCCCAACCTTGGCGAACCGCACCCGAGCGTGTCCCCAGGGCGCGGGCGAGCTTGCGCGTGAACGGGTTGTTGCGGCAGGCATCGAACAACAGGATGTTGGTGCGCGGTCGGCGCTCCATCAGCGCCTGGATGTCCGCAAGTGAGATCGCTTCGAGCCGCAAATCGGCTGGGCTTTCCAAGTTGGCATTGATGGGCACCAAATAGTTGATCCCATCAACGGCAACGCCGTGGCCAGCATAAAACAACAGCGCGACGTCTGCCGACGCAAGCTTGTCGCGAAACGCGCGCAGCTTGGCGTTGAAGGCCGCGGTCGTGAGATCCACTCCTAGCACGACCTCAAAACCAAGGCTCGACAAGACAGCGGCCATATCGCGCGCATCGTTTTTCGGGTTGGCCAGGGCCGATGCGTGTTGGTAGGCCGCATTGCCGACCACAAGAGCAACACGCCGCTCTGCCACCGCTCCGTCGACGTGCACGAAAAGAATACAAAACGCGGCAAGACCTGCCGCCAAAGCCCGAAACATCATCGCCTCACTGACACGCTGGTGTGGAAACAACCTCTTGCGTTATACCCGCTGGTGTCCGCATGGTCATGCCGCGCCGCCTGGTTATCAGGGAGCTTTTTGATGCGTGTTGCAGCGATTTTCGTGTGCTTGCTCTTTTGGGCATGGCCGGCGTTGGCCGAGACCCTGCCCGGTTTTTCGCGCGATGACTTTGGCAAGGTCGTGCTGTCGCGCAAGCAGGTGGCCGGCCAGCTTGAGGCCAGTTACGGCAATTACAACAATGAACCGATCATCAATTACGACCAGCGCTCGGTGTTTTATCGCCTCGGCAAGGCGGTCGGGCGGCTCGACATTTTGACAAACGCGCGCGTGTTCCCCTGCACGGCATTCCTGGTCTCGCAGAAATATCTGATTACGAACTATCACTGCGTGCCCGGTGTCGTGGACCTGGACGCGGCCAAACGGATCGGCGCCACACGGATCGATGCGGTGCAATTGGTGCTCGGCTACACCCGCGAGGGCGTGACAGACGGCCTTAAGCGGTTCACCGTCGCGCCAACGCCGGTCGAGGCGAGCAAGGATCTCGATTATGCCATTCTCGAAGTGGTCGGGAACCCGGCACGCGACTTCGGCACGCTGAAGCTCGCGACCGCGGCGCCGTTTGCGAACGCACCGCTCTGGATTATCGGGCACCCCCTTGGCGAAGCCCAAAAGATCAGCCGTGAAAAATGCAAAAGCGACCGTCCTGCCGTATCAGGCGGGCGCTTGCGCCATACCTGCGATACCCTACCGGGCAATTCGGGCTCCCCAGTGATTGATACCGATACGCGCGCGGTCGTCGCGCTGCATCACGCCGGATCACGGCGCAATGCGATCAATTACGCGGTGCCGTTTTCGCTGATTGTAGAGCAGTCGCAGATCCTGCAGAGGCTGAGCCGCACTGAACCGCGTGAGGCCGCGCGCCCGCCACAGGCTCCCGGCGGATCGCTGTGGTCGCGCCTCTTCGGTGATAGTGAGCGGGCACCAACTCAGCCTCGCGGGCAAACAGCGATGTTGGATCGCGAGCAACCGATCCGGGAGCCGAAAGCGCGCAAACCGGCCTGCGACGGCGTTGAGGTTTCCCTCGGCACCGGCGGTTCATCATGCCTCAAGCCCGGCTCGGGCACGTCGTTCCGGGACTGCCCGGACTGTCCAGAGATGGTCGTCG
>CAZGNQ010000485.1:0-2190 GCA_964527285.1 uncultured Hyphomicrobiales bacterium
GAAGTGTCCACTGTGTGTTGAGTCGCGCATATAGCGTTGATGAGCTGGCCGGGGGCAGTGGCGCCGACTGTGGGCCGCGACGGTCCAGCGGCAGGGACGCGATGGTCCGTCCCAGCGGATCGATGACAGCGCTGATGCCCGTGTTGGCCGCACGGACGATCGGCATGCCTTCCTCAACGGCGCGCACCCTTGCGTGCTGGAGGTGCTGGTGGGGGCCGATGGACGTACCGAACCACGCATCATTGGTCACATTCAGCAATGCTGTGTACTGGCGCGGTGCCGTGCCGCCCTCTGACAGCACGTCGCCACCGATGGCTGCCCGTCGCTGCGAGCGCGCATGTCCCAACAGCCCCGTCATGGCCATGGGGTCGGGAAAAATCGCCTCGTAGCAAATGAGCGGAATGAACACCGGTTGCGGTAAGTCTGTCGCCGTTGGCTTTTGGGGCGCGCGAAGCGCGGAAGGCGTGCCTAAGGTAACGCCTGCGCCACCGGGCACCGCGGTCTCGCGGACATTTGCAGCCTGGACACCAACTGCCGGATCGTCCGGCACCAAACCGCCAGCCATCAGGCTGGGCGGCATCATCAAGCCGGAGCGCCCTCGCCCCGCGCCGAAGCCACCCGGGAAATCGACGAGCTGACGCAGTCCCCACCCTTCCAGCGTCTGCTGGAACGGCAGATATTCGCCGAATGGGACCAGATGGTTCTTGTCATAGACTTGAGTGAGGCGCGCCGCGCCATCGAACACGAGAACCGCATTGTAGATGGTCCAATTGGCCGGATCGGCCGAATTGAACTGAGCACCGCCGCCAGCTTCGGGTTCTGGCAGGTCGGACCGGAAGGCGGCCCGATTGGCGCCTGTGACAAGGGCCGTACCGGGCCCCAGAAGGTCCGCCATCCGGGCGAGGGCGGACGGCTCGCGCAACAGCAAAAACGGCGGCGCGCTTTCCGGCCAAATGATCAGTGTGCGCCCCGGCGCAACGTCAGCGTCGACGCGGTGGTCCGACGTTCCAAGACGTGGGCTCTCGCCCAAGACCGGAACGGCGCGTGCGGCATGCGCCTCGAACAGATCCGGCAGCGCGCCATCACCCGAACCGGCGCTATCGCCAAAGGCCATGCCTGACCCCGCCCGCAGCGGTGCGACCGCATCGCCGTCGAGCACATGCTGCGACCGGCTGAGCGTGAGCAATCGCTCGAAATTGCGCGCACGGAACTCCGGCTGCCATTTTTCCTTTTGAGGCGTGTTCGGCTGGACCACCCGCAACCTGAGATCGGGATGCATCACGATGGCCGTGCCGCTCAGGCGCTGATGGCCCCAGGCAAAAGCCGCGATCAGCAAGACGGCTGCGCCCGCGACAACCGCACGGGCTGCGATCCGATGCGGCCCCGGATCACGTGGTGACGCTGAGTGCGCCGTCGGCTGGTTGTTGCCTGCCGGTGGCTGCTGCTCACGCCCTTGCATGCCCACCGGCAGACCGATCAACCGCCATTCGCCAAGCGCCTTGCGCAGACGTGCCACGCTGGCCGGGAACGCGACCGGGATCAGAATCGGCGCAGCGCCGATCAGAACCGCGAAAAAAGCCAACGCCTCGACCCCGACAACGCTCGCGGATTGCAGCAACACACCGTGCGAGGTGAGCGTGTAGCCGACGCTGTTCCAAGGAAAGCCGGTGAAAACCACGCCGCGCAGCGCCTCGGTGACGACGATGGCAACCGCAAGAATGATGATGCGGGAGGCGCCACGGCTCCAGAACAGCGCCGCCCCAGCAAAGGCGAGGGAAAAGAAGAGGCCCAGAACCGCCGGCAGCAATGTGATGGCGAACGGCAGAAGCCAGGCAAACTTTTCGGCTTCGACGAGGAAGGCCTCACCGATCCAGTGCAGGCCGACGAGGAAGTAACCGAAGCCGAAAAACCAGCCACGCACTGCAAAGGCCCGCACCCGCGCGCCGCGAGACGGGTGGCCATGTGCGTGCGCAGCATCCAGCGCCATGACCACGCAAGGCCAGACGGCGAAAATGACGATCCACGCGCCGAACGGTTCGAGCGCAAGGCACAGCGCAGCGCCAAGCGCACTCATCAGCGAAAATGCATACACAGGGCGGGAGAACGGCGTGGCCATAAAGATTGTGGTGCCATCTGATTCTGGCGTCGTGTCGCCGCGCAGCCGGTGCGGCGGCGAGGGTATCGGAGACC
>CAZGNQ010000486.1:0-2184 GCA_964527285.1 uncultured Hyphomicrobiales bacterium
AGTCCCTCCCGAAGAACTCGATAATTTCCGCAAAATGCTGGAGGGGTTGATGGCCGATTTTGTTGGCACGTCAGGCGATGATGTATTCACTGGTGACGACACGGATCAGCTCATTCAAGGGCTTGGCGGGAACGACACGCTAAACGGCGGCGCCGGCAACGACGTTATCGAAGGTGGTGACGGCAACGATACCCTTGATGCCGGACCAGGCCAGGACATCCTCCGGGGCGGCGCTGGGGACGACGTCATGTTCGCGACCCTCGGCCAAACCGAGCGAGTTGACGGCGGAACCGGCTTCGATGTGCTGCGCTACACGGCCGATGGCAATTTCTCAGGCACGTTTTTCCATGCCCGCGAGGCCCGGGAAACGTTTGTCGTTTTTGCCCAGGACGGGTCTGCCTTGACGCTAACGGGCGTGGAGCGGGTCGAACGCTATGACGGCAACGGCGCGCTGGTTGAGCTCTACATGCTCGGCGGCATTGAGGCCGACATTCTCGACGCAAGTGACGCGACGATCGGCGCAATCATGATCGGCGCCATTGGCAATGACACCCTGATCGGTACGGACTTCGACGACACCCTGCGCGGCAATGCGGGTGTCGATACAATCGACGGCGGGGCGGGAAATGACTACGTTCTCGAACTTGCGGATACAGCCAACGACATTGACGGTGGAGCCGGAAACGACAGCCTGTTCATGCGCCTGAATTCGTCCACCCAGGGCGAGAATGTGGTGATCACCGACACCCAGATCGACTTCACCCTGTTCGGGACAACGACCACCCATGCCAATTTCGAACTGCTGGGCTTTTTCACCTTTGCCAGCAGTTTTGACTATACGCTGAACGGAGCCGCATCGACGATCCGCCTCGACCTGGCGGGATCATCGGGGAATGAAATCCTGATCGGCGGCTCGAACCTGGATATCATCCGCGGCGGCGAGGGTGCCGACACAATGACCGGAAATGGCGGCGCGGACGTCTTCAGCTTCACCCAGTTTGCCCACATGGATGGCGACGTTGTGACCGACTTTTCCGACGCCGACTTCCTCGACCTCACAGACCTGAATGCCCAGTTTCTGTTTCGGGCGAGCTTTACCGGACGTGCCGGAGAGGTCCGCTATGACTGGGTCGGTGCCGATACCGTGATCGAAGTGGACGAGGACGGCGACGGCGTTGCCGACCACACCATGACCCTCACAGGGACCCGGGTGAGCCTGGCGTCTGGCCAAAGCAATCTGGGGTCCGGGATCCGATTGTTTGCCACCCCTACGACCGAGCGCGACGGCACGGCAAATGACGACACCCTGATCGGTACGTCCGGCGCCGACACCTTGAACGGCCTCGCTGGCAACGACCGACTCGAGGGCCGCAGCGGTGATGACACGCTCAGCGGAGGGGTCGGGAACGATACAATCATAGACGGCGACGGGATCAACACACTCAACGGCGACGGCGGTGACGACCTGATCGTCATCCAGGCATCGAATGCGCCGTTCGAGCCCCGTATCCACACCATCGATGGCGGAACCGGGTTCGACACGCTGGATGTCTTCTCCCGGGACCTGGTGCCTTTGAACGAGAACACTGTTATCCGTGATCCCGACATTGGTCTGGAACTGACCTACGAAGGCGGCGCGGTTGCGACCAACCCGTTTGGCGACGGACGGATCACCCTGTCGAATGTGGAACGGGTCAACCGGTTCAATCCGTTCAGTTTTGTCCTCGAAGAGGTCATCCTGCTCGGCACGTTCGACAATGATACGCTGGATGCGTCGGCCCACTCGATCAATACCACCCTCGTCGGAGGCGACGGCGATGATACCCTGACGGGATCCGGGTTCGATGATGTCCTGATTGGCGGACTTGGCGTGGACAACCTCGTCGGCGGCGGCGGCAACGACGAGTTCCAGGAGTATTTCGGCGACAACAACACGGTCAGCGGCGGCGCTGGCTTCGACGTCCTGTCGATTACAGACGCGACCGCCACGAGTACCCTGACGGTCACTATTACGGACACGGCTGTCCAGGCCAGCGAACAATTCGGCGGCCTGACGACGACGACAACCTTCAGCGATCTCAACGTGGTCCAGATCATCGCGCCAAGCATTGGTGACGTCACGATCGACGGTTCGGCGGTCACGGCCGTGCAACTCGTACTCGATGGTGGGTTTGGCGACGACAC
>CAZGNQ010000487.1:0-2180 GCA_964527285.1 uncultured Hyphomicrobiales bacterium
TAGACCTTGTGGGTATGGGTGAAAACGCTTTCTTTTTTTCAGATCATCGTGGGCTTCGGGTGGTCGCTCCTGAAGTGGACGGAAACGAAAAAACCGCGCGAGCCATCAGGACCGCGCGGTTCTTCTTAGATGTTTAACCATCGGCGCCGATCAGAGCCTCCAGGCGTAAAGCACCGTAGGCCCAGTCAAGCGCAGGCGCTCAAAGGTCAGACGTCCGTCCAGGAGCCGATGAACTCAATGCGGCGGTTTGCGGCCCGTCCGCTCGAGCTGTCATTGCTTGCAATGGGCAGTTCCTCACCATAGCCCACGCCGGTCAGTCGGCTGCCCGGTACACCACGGTTGGTCAGGAAGCGCACGACAGAGCGTGCGCGCCGCTCGCTGAGGATCTGGTTGCTCTCAGCGCTTCCAACGGAGTCCGTGTGGCCGGCGATTTCAATGTTGGATGACGGGCAACGCTGCGCCACGAATGCCAATTGTTCCAGAAGTGAGAAGCTTTCGGAATTGATGCGCGCACTGCCGGTGTCGAAGTTGATCGTCTCGCCATCCAGCAACTGCTCCAGGATGTCCTGGCACTCGTCTGGGTCGATCCGGCCCAGACGACGGACGACATTAATGTCAAATTCTTCTGCGCGGCGCTGCGTTGCGGCGACCCGCAGAGCGCGCGGCAGGGGACGCGCGCAACGGCCCCGAACGGTCCGGCGACGGATGTCGCCGAAACGCGACAGAACCAGCTCAAAATCCCGTCCGCGGCGACAGGCGTTCGCCTCGTAACGCGGCAGATTACGATCCGTAACACGAACGTTGTAGTATTCGCGTGCCTCAAGAAGATCGCGCACCTGCGCGACCGTCAATGCGCCCTCACGCGTATCCAGATTGCATCGGCCAATCCCTTCGCGCTCGCGCACCTTGCCGCGGCGATTGAGCTTGATGCGGAACCGGCGATCACGCCGGCAGGCTTCGACCACATAGAGCGGAAGCGTATCGTCGATGAAACGAATGCGGTTAAAGCCGCGCACGCGCAGTCTGTTGCGCACCTGGCTGGGTGTCAGCCCGCTTTGGTTTTCCTCATCCTGAAAACCTGCGGCCACCTTGTTCTGGCCGCGCAGGAGGCATCGCCCAATGCGTTCGCGGAACGAAATGTCGCCACGCGGTGTCACCGTGAGGCGATAGCGCTGTCCACGTTCACACGCCTCTGCCTGGAGTGACGGGCCGGCAATTTCGGTGAACGAGATTTGCGCATATCCCAGGCGCTGCAGAATGCGGCGCGCCTCGCGGGGCGTGAGCCGTGCAGCGGCCCGGCGCGCCTGCCGGCAAGCGCCGATCCGGCGTCGGCCACGAACACTTCCAAAGCGGTCCATCCGCAATTCAAAACGATCGTCGTCCCTGCAGGCCTGGGCAACATACACCGGGAGCTGGCGGTCTGTGATGCGGATATCGCGGTAGCCGTCCTGGCGCAGGATGCGGCGCAATTCCGAGGCGCGGCGAACGCGCTGTGCCACCTGGATGCGCGCATCGCGGTCCTCAGCGGAGGCTGCAGGTATGCCGAACCAGTTCGAACGGTCCGCTTGCGCGGCGAGCACAGCGGCCGGCAGGCCAAACGGTCCCTTCGTTTCGCTCGTGGCATCGTTTGCCGCAGCGGTGCCTGTCATCGTCGCCGCGCCAAGGCTGAAAACAGCAGCCAAGGTAAGGCCGATGGCCATGCGCGGGCGACGGTGCGCTTCTGTGGCGCTCCCGACGCGGGCGTTGGGTTTCAGGTGAGCATTCTTCATTGTGATGGTCTCCCTGATGGGCCGCACAAAGCCCATCGAACTGATCGTCGACGACAAAGCGATCCGGCGCCTGCCCGTTGGAGCGCTTGGCCCTTTACGCCTTTGGTCAGGCCATTGGCAAAGCGCAACGCCAAGTGATGGGCGCCAGCGTGGCAACACAATGAACGGGCCTGTCGCGGCACGAATGCACCGGCGTGCGTGGCCTTTCAATGTATTTTCAGCCAAGCACCGACGGCATTGCGCGTTTGTCCTTGACGGCTCTCACCGGATGACCAACGTCGCGCCATGTCAGCCGGCCGGGTGATCGCCGCGACGTGCCAGTCACGCGCGGAGGAAAGTCCGGGCTCCATGCGATGACGGTGCCGGGTAACGCCCGGCGGGGGCGACCCCAGGGAAAGTGCCACAGAAAGC
>CAZGNQ010000488.1:0-2180 GCA_964527285.1 uncultured Hyphomicrobiales bacterium
GTCACCGCGGCTTCCGGTTTGGCGGCCGCGGTGGCGTGCAACTCCGCGGTCACGTCACGCCATTCTACGACCGTCCCTAGTCGCACGCCGTTCGCGTCGTTCACCGGGTTGAGAGCAAGATCCATAGTTCGGCCGCCAAACCGAATTCGAGCATCATGCTTCGACTTTAGAGCGGCCAACATTCCGTGCTGATGCGCCGGGTTCTTGTGGAAAACGTCGACATTAGAGCCGATCAAGTTTTGCGTGGAGAAATGCGGAAGGTCTTTCTGAATATCACCTTGGGCTTCTGTCAGCATCGAGATCAGCGCTGAGTTGGCATAGGTGATGACGTTGTTCTCGTCGGCGACCATCACCAGCGAGCTCGCAGCGTCGAGCGCGAGACGGATCCGTGCGGCGGCGACTCCGTTCTGATGGATTTCACCCAGAGCTCGGGCTAGGGCCCCAATTTCGTCGCCGCGTTTAGCGCCGATCACTTCGACTTTGTCACCGGCGAGCAAGCGAGAGATTGAACCTGTCAGCGCTCGGAGCGGCCTTGTTAGGAATCTCTGCATCGCTAGCGCCGACAGTAGGCCAAGGAGCACAGTGGCGGCCAAGCCGCCGAAGACCGAGACCATAGTGGTTTTTTGAACCGCTGATGCGATAGCGGTATCGTGCCAGTGGATCACCACTGCTCCTACGACACTGTTTTTCCGACCGAAGCGTACGGGTGCGGCTTGTACCAGCCCGTCAGTCTGCAGTTTACCACTCGCAATAGCGGACACAGCAAGCGAAGCCCCTATTTCGGCGTCGGCCGCGCCTCTAGAAACGATCAGCGCGCCTTCCACGTCGAAGGCGGCGACACCCACCGCGTATTCGTCCTGGAGGCCGAGGAAGGCGTCGAACTGGTCCGAAAGAGCTTCGGCTTTCTTGAATTTCAATGCGCCGCCGATCTGCTCGGCGTAGAGCGCTGTGATCTGGGTCGACGAAGCTTCGAACTGATCCAGCTTACTCTTTTTATTGAGAAACGCGGCCAACGTTGTTGTGGCGATAGCCGTCAGCAGAACTGCGGCCACAACCATCGCGGTAAGGCTGCGGCCCAAGGTCCAAAAGCTTCGAGGATCTGTGTGGCGAGTTGGCTGCATTGTTCTCTCCCAGAGGGCGACAAGCCATGGTCGCCGCGCAGATAATTCTGCATAAGTGTCCGCTGAAAGCCTTTGTCACGTGGTTAAAGGCTGTCTTTGAAACTGAGTAAAATTCTAAGATCCGCGCCAAGAGCGAGCGCAGCAAATGGCGCGGATCGCAAGGTTAAAGCGCTACTCAAAATACTCGACATTCACTCCAAACGTGATCGCACCAACAGGCGTGTTCGATCCGGGATCCACAACCGTCATAGACACCTGCACTTGGTAGGTTTGTGTAGATTCGTCCAATTCAACATCACTGAGATGCAATGCACCGGCGCCGAGCGCATAGGATTTCTTCCATTTCGCTTCGTCGCCTTGCCAATAGTCGGACGTGACGTCAGACGCCGCGACATTCAGTCCCTTGTTATCCATAGCGAAGATTTCGGTGAATAAGCCTTCGCCGTCGTTCCGCGCCTTCACGAGAGTCGCCGATGCTGGCGCGCCCATAACTTTTTGAATCGTCGGCTGCGTGCTCTGTCCAACCTCCGCTCGCCATTTCTTGTCCAGAGCTATGATATCGGGTTCAGAAAGACCCGCATTCTGAGCGTTCTGCGCCTTGATCGCCGCAACCAAGGTTGCGTCAGCCGCTATAGCTTTCAGGCGCTGCTGCGCCAGCTTTTTGAGAGGCTCGTCATACTCTCCGGCCATAGCCGGTCCCGCGAGGCAAGCGAGCGCCGCCACCGCAACTACAGCAGTCTTCAACATGTTTGTTGCTCTCCTCCATTTCCAGTAAGGGCCGCGACAGGCTTTCTCCCTTGCCGGAACCGGCCGTACATCTGCCCTAGATCGGAACCGCCTGCTCGTGTTGATCCGCAGACTTTGCAACATGTAGCATAGCGCGAAGGGAGGCGCACCGTATTTTGACAAACTTTGAGTATAGCCGAGTTGTCGCGATCGGATCTTGAGGATTGCTTTTTTACCCCGAGCATTCTGCCAGGACTGCGGTGGCGTGCCCCACCTATGTGCTCCACCACAAAAGTGAGGATCCGGCGGTTTGTCGTGACGGCGCTCACGCCG
>CAZGNQ010000489.1:0-2173 GCA_964527285.1 uncultured Hyphomicrobiales bacterium
CGACCCGCTCAGCCAAATCGCGCACGGGATCATCGCCGAGATGGGCATAGCGCTCTGTGGTGGCCATTTGGCTATGGCCGAGCGCCTGGGGGTGTGATCAGGCAGTGGCCGCCCGCGCCCTAGCGGATGACCGAGTATTTGATCTGGTCGATGATCTTGGCGGTGCGGGGTGTGGATCAACAGTTGCATCCATTAGCGCGCAAAGATGTCCGGCGATTTCCTTGCGTGATCTGTCGGGCATTGCCCTGTTATGCCTATCCCAACGCCTGACCAATGATTTCAGATCATTTAGCGGCGCGAGGCGCTTAATGGTGTCTTGAAACTGTGCACGTTGGTCGCCTCTTAAGCCTTGCGCCTCAGCAAGAGACAGCTTCGATCTTTCATATGGCTGGCGCTCGCCGGCCAAAAGGGCACGTAGATCGCCCAGTAAGTCTACGCCGTTCGTCTGGTCCAGTCTTCGTTGAGGCTCCCAAAGCCTGCTGACTCTTCTACGATCGGCAGCGCTCAACACTTCGCTTAGGGCAACTTGTAAATCTCGCCGTTGGGGATCGGGCAAAGATCGAGCCTGATCGAGCGGGAGGTTAAGTGCAAGCGCAACCACGGCAGCATCCATTTTCCTGCGCAAAGCGATCCTCTGCGTCTCTGTTGGATTGATTCGAGGTTCCATTGCGGCAAGCAGGGATATACGATCAACCACCTTCTAACCTCCGCTTAACACGTTCAGCGATACGGCTAAGTTGCATTCGAGTCGCGTTTGAATACATCCGCTCATAGTCCCACACTCTATGGGGATTCGGATTGCCATCCATGCGTTTGCGCAATCTGGCGTCATCTTCGAGGAATGCATAATCCGATAAAGTCGTCGCTGTATTGTCCTCTCCACTTTCCTTAAGCAGGGTCACTATATGAGCGGGAAAACTGCGAGCCTTGAGTTGTTCTAATGCTAGGTTCTGAGGGTGATTCGGACCGAAGCTGCCGCGGCGAAGTCGGGCCGCGACGAAAAACGCCTTAGGGATTGGATCAGGTATCTTCTCGCCTTGATCATTGACGTTGCGAATCACGTCGCGGATGTAATTTTCGAATGCGTCCAGCCCCCACATCGCAAGAGGCTCTGGTGTAACTGGACATAAGACAATATTTGATTGGCCAATTGCTGCCTCTGATAGAATGGTTTGTCCAGGCGGGCAGTCAACAATCACATAATCAAACATTGACTTCAGATCATCAAGCAAATCCCGGGCCTTACTCTCTAATGCTAAAGACTGGTTCTCGACAAGATATTTTCTCTCAATGGCCCAGCCTTTTTCCGTGTTTGCCAATACACCGTAGCCGCATTCATTAAACGGACCCGCATAACTGAGTATATAATTTTCAATGGGCCGTGCTCTTTCGTTTATCCTGTCATCGATGAGATCATAGACGGTCTTTCTCTGTTCAGCCATCGCAACCAAAGCGCTCCATCGCGCCTTAGTCACCATCTGTTCTCGCTGGTATGGCAAGTGCCATGGCCGAAACGTGGGTGGCGGAACCGGAACCAGCGCCAAACTGGCGCTCGCCTGCGGGTCTAAATCGACAACGACAACGCTGTTCTCGCCGATGCCGCTGCCGGTGAGTGTATCGGCCAGACCCAGGGTGAGTGTGGTTTTGCCCACCCCGCCTTTGCGGTTCACAATGGAAATGATCTTGCCCATTACGCCTGCCCCGCAAGCTGATCCAGGTGGGCCGCGTTGTCAGCATTCAATCGGGCTTTCAGAACCTCTTCTACGCGCGACGGGTCGGGTGCTCGCCGTTCGGCTTTCAATACGATCTTGAATTCGGACATAACCGGTGTCTCGCCCGCTGCTTTTCGAAGCCGAAACTGAAGAAGGCCAAGCCCAAGAGCTGAGCATTCGCGTTCAATATCAGCCTGCTTACGTTGCGCTGGTTGCGATCTCATCGTTGATCTTGGGCACACAAAGTAAGAATAGTGCGCAAAGCGGCTATGAGCTGCCGCCTCAAAAATTCCTCTCACATCGGCATATTTTTGGTTTTTCACTTCAAAGCTATAGACATCCAGATAACGCTGAGGATCGAAGCGCCAACGGCGAATACAAGCCAACATGAAGTCTGGTTGCGACCAAGCACCGATGTTCGGCCCGCCGTGAGTTGTTCTTTGAAGGACATATTTGGACAC
>CAZGNQ010000490.1:0-2168 GCA_964527285.1 uncultured Hyphomicrobiales bacterium
CGCTGTTCGCCTCGTTCATCGAAGCGGCTGTCGAGCGCAGCCGGCTGGTATGAACACGGGTGGAGCCCCCTCATATGCCCCGCAGCAATTCGGCGAGCGAACGGATCAGACGGGCCGCCGGGCGCTTCAATCTGCCACCAGATGGCTTTTGGCGGTGGCTGCCAGTGTGTGCCGGCATCGGCGCTGTCCTCGTCATCGCCCTGATCTACGCGCTTGCCTCGGGCCGGAGCGTGGAACGGTTGACCATCACAACCGGGACAGAGAGCGGCAGCTACCATGCGCTGGGGCAGGTGATCGCGCAGGCGTTGGGCGAGGCCGATCCGCCGCTCGAAGTTCGCACGGTGAAAAGCGGCGGCGCGGCGGAAAACGCGCGTCGCGCCGCTCTCAACGCCGAAACACTGGGGCTGGTGAAGAGCAACACGCCACTTTCCGGCGATGTCAGCCTCATCGCCAAGCTCTATCCGGAGGTCTATCATCTGCTTGTGCGCGCTGATGCGGGCATTGCCAAGGTGAGCGATCTGGCTGGCCGGCGCGTCGCCGTAATGCCGGCAGGCTCCGGTTCGAACAGCGCCTTTTACGAACTGCTGGCGCATTACCAGGTTCCGGCTTCACGGGTTGAGCCTGTCCCGGGAACTCTGAGCGATGGTCTGGCGAAGCTTGAAGCAGGGCAGGTTGATGCGCTGTTCATCGTCATCGCGCTAGGCAACGAAACGATCTCCGAAAGTGTGCGCCGCGCGGACATCCAGCTACTGGCGCTTGACCAGGCGCAGGCGATGGCGTTGTTTAATCCGGCGCTCACACGCATCGAGGTGCCGAAAGGCGTATACTCCGGCGACAAGCCCGTACCGCCCGGGCAGATCGATGTGCTCGGCGTCGACGCGCTCTTGGTTGCCAACCGCGATTTGCCAGAACACGTCGCCGCTACGGTCGTCGCGACCCTGTTCGAGCGCCGTCAGGAGATGGTGAAGGCGAACCGGCAGGCGGCGTTCATCTCGGAGCCGACGGCCGAGCAGCGCCTGAGCATCGGCTTGCATCCGGGCGCAGAAAGCTATTATGAGCGGGACAGGCCGCCGCTCGTGGTTGAATACGCGGAACCGATCGGGCTTGGCGTCTCCATTCTGGTGCTGATCGCGTCGGGGCTCTGGCAGGCAAGGGCCTGGCTTTCAAACGTGCGCAAGAACCGTGCGGATCGCTATAACACCCAGATTGCCGAGCTCGTCGAGCAAGCCGAACAGGCCAGGGAAGCGAAGCAGCTTGAAGCTATCCGGAGCCAGCTCTTCGCGATCTTCCACGAGGTCATCGCCGATCTGGACCATGACCGGATTGACGAAAATTCGCTTCAGT
Organism: uncultured Hyphomicrobiales bacterium; assembly: GCA_964527285.1. GTDB lineage: Bacteria > Pseudomonadota > Alphaproteobacteria > Rhizobiales > CAZGNQ01 > CAZGNQ01. Next base: position 1,345 of record CAZGNQ010000490.1, read on the forward strand.
CGTTTTCCTTCGTGTGGGAGGTCGCGCAGTCCACGCTGAGCCAGCGCGAGCTGATGCTGGCGGGCCAAACCGCGACGAAGCGGTCAAGGCCCACGCGCCGTGCCCGGCCCAGATAATCGGGGGCGCGGCCGTCTCACGCCAGGTTCACACCTGCTCAACTCGCGGCGATCATGGCTCCCCACCAAGGTTTTACGCGCTATCTCTCGCTTACAGGCCACCGATCTACAGGCCAGACGCGATCGCCGGCGCTTTTGGCGCGGGCGCGATAATGAGCGAGGTAGACGCCATGACGACAGTCGAGACCATCATCAAGAACAAGGGCGGGCGTGTCGTCACGCTTCCCCTGCAGACAACCGTTGCGCAAGCCGCCCGCGAACTGAACAAACATAGGATCGGTGCGGTGGTCGTCAGCCATAACGGAATGGCGGTTGACGGCATTTTCTCCGAACGCGATCTCGTCCGGCAAATTGCTGAGCAGGGGGCTGCGGTGTTTGACCGGCCCGTTTCCGCGGTGATGACCCGTCATGTGATGACTTGCGCTCCGCATTCCGCGGTTCATGAGGTCATGAGCGTGATGACCCGCAAGCGCATCCGCCATCTTCCGGTCGTATCGCAGAACCGTCTGGTTGGCATCGTCAGCATCGGCGACGTCGTAAAATGCCGGCTGGAGGAAATGCGGCTGGAGGCGAACGTCATGCGTGATTATGCTATCGCGCGCACCTGACGCACCTGTGACCGGCGGTTCCATCTCATCGGGAGATCAACGCCGGTCACAGCGCGCGGCGGACCACTTCGTTCAGCAGGAACGACATCGACAGCACCGC
>CAZGNQ010000491.1:0-2161 GCA_964527285.1 uncultured Hyphomicrobiales bacterium
GTGTGAGAACGACTGCCGATGGGGATCAGGCTGCCATTGGGCGAGTGTAGGCCGGTATGGAGCCGTTTGGAGCTGGGATGGCGCTTTGTGGGCGACCCAGGTCGCTGAGGGCCGTTATTAGGGCAAGCAAAGCCGATAGCTGCGTCAAAAGGATGGCGATCGCCTGCAGTAATGCCGGGATGCCGATGATCTTCATCACCCGCTTGATGTTGTAGGCGAGCACGTGCAGCGCCATCTCGGTGCGCACGTTCGGGAGCCTTTTCATCTGGAAGTGGGTGGACCCCATCCAGGATTTCAGCGTCCCGAATGGATGTTCGACGGTCTCTCGGCGCTGCCGCATGTTCTGCGGATCCTGCTCGACGCGCGCTTGCACTCGCTCCAGAACCGCCTCGTGCTCCCACCGGCGCACACGCCGTTCCGGCCCGGGCGTGCAGTGCGCCTTGATCGGGCAGGTGTCGCACTTTCGCGTCCAGTAGGTGTGCAGCGTCCGGCCCGCCTCCACGTTGGTGTAGCGGTAGGTCAGGTGCTGGCCGGCGGGGCAGACGTAGTGATCGGCTTCGGGGTCGTAGATGAACTCGGCGCGGTCGAAGCGGCCGCCGGCTTTGGCGTTCGAGGTCCGGGGCTTCGGCACGGCAACCGATATTCCCTCCTCCTCGCAGGCGACGATCTCCTCGCCGTTGTAATAGCCTTTGTCGGCCAACACACTGAGACGGTCGCCCGCCATGGCATCCCGCGCCTGACGGGCCATGCGGGCGAGTTGGCCGCGATCCGAGCCGGCCATGGTCACCTCGTGCGCAACGATCAGGTGGTGCTTGGTGTCGACGGCGCTCTGCACGTTGTAGCCGATGGTGCGGGGATGACGGCTGGTGGAGGCCATGGAGCGGGCATCGGGGTCGGTGAGCGAGACCTGGCTGTCGTCACGTCGCTCGATTTCTTCTCCCATGGCTTCGCGGAACGCCACGTCCCGCTTGAGCGCGGCCAGTCGCTTCATGACATAGGAGATCCTGGCGTCGGGGATCGGCGCACCGGTGGCCGTGACCACCTGGTCCATCCTGTCGAGTTCGGCCATGTAGCCGGCGATCCCCTCCTCAAGCTCCTTGAGTTGGCGCCTGATCTTCTCGCGGTTGAAGTTCCGGGACTTGGCGTTGACCGCCTTGAATTTGCTTCCATCGATTGCGACCACGCCGCCGTCGAGGAGATGAATGTCACGACACAGCGCGACGAACCGTGTGCAGGCCTGTTGGATCGCCGGGCCGTTGTCGCGCCGAAAGTCGGCGATGGTCTTGAAATCCGGCGCGAGCCGACCCGTCAGCCACATCAGCTCGAGATTGCGGCCAGACTCGCGCTCCAGACGGCGCGACGACTGCACCTGGTTCAGGTAGCCATAGACGTAGATCTTGAGCAGCGTTGCCGGATGGTAGCCCGGTCGGCCGGTTGCCTCGGGCACCACATCGAAGCCGAGGGAAGCCAAATCCAGCGCGTCGACGAAGGCGTCCACCACGCGCACCGGATTGTCCTGCGCCACGTAGTCGTCGAGCGCCTCCGGCAGCAGCGTCATCTGCCCCCGATCGTCACCCTCGATGAACCGTCCCATCCGATCCCCCGCTCAAGTGCGAGGGAACCGTACCATGCTTCGCGGCAGGCGCCGGGTTTTCACACAGGCTCTCCACGCCTCCGTCCAATGCCTCGCCAACGACTTCCTCGATGAAGAGCCGACCAAAGCCGCACCCCACCGGCTTTCTTACTTGCGGGCCACCACGTTCCGTCCAAACCAACTGCACACCCCCGCGAGAGCACCTGTCCTTCTTCGACCAGGCAATGTCCACGTAGCCATTTGGAACGGACAATGAGCCATGTTTAGCCGCGTTGGTTGCCAACTCATGCAACGCAAAACCGATGTTTTGCGCTTCAGTCGAATTAAGCTGCAGCTCCTCTCCGACGACGTTGATGAATGACTCAGCATCGTTGCAATAATGGCCCAAATGAACGGAGATCAATTCCTTCAGACTTGCGCCGGACCAATCGCGCTCGACAAGAACATCATGTGACCTACTCATGGATTGAATGCGATCCATAAAACGGTCCACAAAGTTATCAATTCCAGACGACGTCAGCGCAAGCTGCTGCGCGACCGACTGAATGACAGCAAGCTGGTTCTTGG
>CAZGNQ010000492.1:0-1415 GCA_964527285.1 uncultured Hyphomicrobiales bacterium
GTACAATGAACCCAATGGTACTATTAACACGGTCTCCGTTATCCTCACTACCTGACTCGTAGCCACTCTGCTCAAAGCCGCCAGAGTCACCGATCTGAACCAGGAGGTGGTTTACATTGCTCTCCAGGTCGTAAAATATCACTTCGATCTTGCGTGTGCCGGGCGGTATGCTTGTAAAATCGACCTCTGAGCCGGATGCAGATTGTTCTGTTCCAAACGTAGCGCCCAGGGAGTCTGCCGCGGTTGTCTGCGTCGTGCCATCGGGAAACTTGATTCCGCCGGAGGTGCTCTCGATCAGGCCGTTGACGACGATATCTTTGGTGAAGGTGATAACGCCGTGGCTGGTAGCGAAAACGTTCGTCAGCACAACGCCACCGACAACGACGGCAAATATGGCAAGACCTAAGAGAAAAACGCCGTAGCGTTTGAAAAACGATTGTCGTTTGTGGATGCGCTCCGCTGACATGCGTTCATTGTATGACGGCGACACCGATCGCGCTTGCACGGCGCTGTGGAAAACTGCGCCGCAAGGAACCGCGCCAACGGACTGTGGTCAGGTGGGCAGAGCGCTGCCGATCAGATCAGCGCCGCGATCTCACCCTTTCCGGTCGTCCAGATGCGGTCGAGCGGCCCGCTATGAGCGAGCGCGTCGAAATCCGTGAAGTAGAAAAGGTTCGAGCCGCGGCCATCGGTCATGTCAGCGACCGCCTCCAGCATAGTCTCGATACGCTCGGGCGAATTGGTCACGGTCAGCACCCGGAAAGCTCTCCAGCCGTAGCTCGCCGAGTGCCGCTTTTGCTTCCAGGCGTGATAGTAGGTGAGCAGCTTGCGGTAAAATGAGGTCTGCTTCAGCGACTTGCGCATCACCGGCATGGTGCCGCGGTCGGCCTCCAGCACAAAGAAGCACGCCTCGCCTTCGCGCTCACCGGAGAGGAAGTGAAAGCCGAACATGGCGTCGGGCACGAGCGAAAGATACTGGCGCTTGCCGTGCTCGCCGAGCTTTGCCTCCACACTCCACTTGTATGGATTGCGCCGGCGCCGCGTCTCTTCGGGTGAGGCGGCGATGAGCTCTTCGTCGTTGATAAGCCGCAACGCGTCATGGTCGCGTGCGCTGACCTCAAACGGCACCATGCAGTCCGCGACGGCGAGCGTGTGCTCCAGAAACGGAGCACGCACCTTCTTGTTCTTCCATGTCCAGTTGATGGTGTCGTAGGGCAGCCCGCGCTCGGCCTTAAGCGCGTCGGCGCCGCGGTTGCCAAGTCCGTAGGCCATAGGCCGATTGCCCTCGATATGCTGGTAGGTGAGCTGCGCGGTCGGCCGGTCGAGGTAGCCGTGATCGAACAGGAGACGCAGCCGGCGCAAGATGCGCTGCTGGCTTCCGCCGACGAGGGCGGCGACGTGATCGGAGCGCAGGA
>CAZGNQ010000492.1:1425-2152 GCA_964527285.1 uncultured Hyphomicrobiales bacterium
GGAAGCGGTGACGCGCGACATGGGCGATGATGTCGATGTCGCGTTCGGTGAGCGCCAGCGGCGCCGCCTCGGCGCGGTGATAGCGCTTGCGGCGGTTGGCAGGTGTGGTAGCGACACCTTTCATCGTCTCTTATTCTACCACGCGCTCACTCGGGCGGCTCGTAGGGCTGGAAGAAGTCGTCTTCGTCCTTCGGCTCGCCGGCATCTTCCACCGATACACTCGGGCTACCCCACGAGAGCATTTCGCGCTCGCGCGTCTCAAGCGCGGCTTCAGCGTCAGAGAGGGGGACAGCTGACGGCTCCTGCGCCATGATCCGGGCACGGAGAATTCGGAAGCGCGCGTCGTCAATCTCTAGCTTGCTCATCAGCGGGACGTGCAACAGACCTGCCTTGTCGCGGAACGCGACGTACGCCTCACCCGGTTTCAGCGTGCGGAGCTTGCTAGCGGCGATATAGAGCACTTCGTCTTTTGAGTAGAGCTCGGTGGGGAGGTGTTCGTACACCGGTTCGATCGCTTCTGAAAATCCTTCACTGCGGCCGTTCCCGCGGCTCCTGCTGCGCCCGCGCGTTCGCGCCGTGCTGGAGCTGCGTGCCAGGGCAAGCTTGTCCCGGTAATCTGGTTTGTGGCCGCAACGGTGCCCGCGGTCTGGCTGATCACGTCCGCACCTTGCAGCCAGCCGATCTCGGGTGAGAGCACCTGGCTGTCGATCGCCGCCTCGCTTGAGCC
>CAZGNQ010000493.1:0-2142 GCA_964527285.1 uncultured Hyphomicrobiales bacterium
GACCGCGCAAGCTACCGCCTGATCGCAGGGCCGCCCAGCATTGCGGGCTGGCAGGTAAACCCCAAGCGGGCCGACCGGATCGGGCGGCGCTGGAGGCTCTAGGTTCGGAGCAAGCAGCCCACATGCGCGAGGCTCTGGCTGACCGGCGGCTCCTGCGTCCGGCTGCGTCTGAGGCGGCCAAACCATCACTGGTTTTATTAATGTCTAGGACCGGACATAACTCGGACGCATTTTCGGACGCTCGACAACGCGCTTTGGTTCGCTGTCGGTCCGAGGATGAGGTCGCGTGACGCCTTCAGAGCGGCGGCGCCGATCATCCACGTCGACCGCCAGTTCAATACCGTCGACCGAAATGCCGCCAGTCTCGCCCTGCGACTTGGCGAACCAGCATTCAGGGACGCCATCTGTTGGTCTGGAACCCAGAAAAGACTGCGCCTGCCACCGCTCGCCTTTAAGGGTCGTTGCGAGAACTCACCGCTCGATCAATGGATCTTGGTCCTAGGCACAGTAAGCAAGCGCTTCGTGTCGATAGATCGTCTCCTGGCGCGTGGCAACAAGATTGCGAATGGTGGAGTTATTAGCGGCATCCCAAATCCGTTCGGTCATCACACCCTCGCCAAGGGCAACCGCCGCTAAGCGACAGGCTTCCGTTTCAGTGATGATATCGAGATTCCATTGACCCGCCCCGAGTGTCTCCTTGAGGTCCGATTGCTGCGCGGCAAACCTTGTGTAGTCGGCGGGTCTCAGCGCGTGAACTACAGCGACTGCGCCGGACGCGCCGGTGCGCGATGAGAGTTGCCTGAGCGCGTAAATGTTCCGAGAGATTACGTTACCCTGCTGATCCTGGATCACAAACTCCAGCTGCCCGGTCCTGAGCAGTTCAATGCCGCTTGGTGCTGTATTCTCTATGCGGATGTCACTTGGTTGAGCCCGCGCTAGTGCTGAAACGTTCCAATCGCTGGTGACGTAAGTCGCTGCACAGGAGACTAGAAGCACCAGAAAAGGCACAGGAATAAGATATCGTATCAATCCGATATTCCCAGGGTGGTTCGTCATTTACAGTAACAGTTGCTCAATCTTGCATGCTATTCAAGCAAGTTTGCGCCAAGCGGCGCCGGACGTCGCCCCAGCGGCACCAATTCGCTGGCCTATTGGTTGAGAAGCTCAGCCGGCCGTCCCCTGACACGCCGCTCAGCGCTGTCCCGTCGACAGTTCCGACTGCCATCCGGAGACCGATTTAACGAGGAGCGGTAGGATACCAATCACGAAAAAGAGCTTCGAACAGAGCCCTCACAGAAAGGCCATGAAAGCTGCTGTTCCGGCCGCGTCGCCGAAAGGGTCGCGGTGCCGGCTCCTGTCCTGGTTTTTTGAGACTGCAACCTCCGGTCGGTCGTCACGAATTCCAAAGCGCCGTCTCGCACAACCTCATGTGGTGCCGGGCTGCGGTTTAAAACCCACCCGCGCGGGCGCGATCAACCTGGTCGACGGGCGGTCCCTTTCTGGACTGACCGGAATTAGACACCTCCCATCCGCCGCTCCGCCATTACCCACGCTGTCGCCTGCGTCGTGAGCCTTCACGGCGGCGACAGGTGATAGCCGCAGCCGGGCCACGACACCGGCTTTCAAGTCTGACAGGCGGCCCGGAGCGGGCCTAACGCGGGCCCAAACCAATGCACAGCCGGACGCCCATCGCTTGGCCCGTCCCAAGGCGGCCGCGCAGCGTGGGACCGACGCGGAGGACATGCGCTCCTACAAAACGGGCAAGATACGCTTGTCGGAAATGGTCTGGATCCTAAGCGGATATCCTAGGGTTAAACATGACAACGCTTGACCAGTCCATATCACCGCTAGAGCTGTGGTCCGCGGGCCATTGGAATGTGCCCGTAGTGCTGCGCGCGCCTAGGTCGGTGTCGTGTCTGGCTGAATACACCAGCACAATCGCCAGTGCGTATGCCATGGCCGAACTTTCCTCGGCCGAAGACCGGAGAGCAGCGGCACCCGTCGCCGTCCCCGACACCGCGGCTTTGATTTTTCGAAGACCTGGGCTTGCTTATGCCGACACGGGCCGGTTCCTGGAACCGCCCCGCCAAACCAGTTGCCCAGCAGGGCTTTCTCAGGATCAAGGGAGCGCAACAGCGGCTG
>CAZGNQ010000494.1:0-857 GCA_964527285.1 uncultured Hyphomicrobiales bacterium
GGTTCGCATGAGCGTTTCCACGATCGATCGTACCATCGGTTTGATCGAAGCCCTGGCCGCGAAGGCGGAAGCGGTGGAGCTGTCGGCGCTCGCGGCTGAGGTGGGTTTACCGCTGTCGACCGCGCACCGGATTCTGACCGCGCTCGCCGAGCATGGGCTGGTGGTGCACGACGCGTCGAGCGGGACGTACCAGCTGTCGCTGCGTCTTGCCGTCCTTGCGTTTCGCAATCTTGAAGCGCGCGCGGTGCCGAGCGTGATGCGCACGGTGCTGGACCGGCTGGCGGCGCGGACGCGGGAGTATTGCCGGCTCGCGATTGCGGAGGGCGACGACCTTATCTGGGTCGCGTCGGCCCAAGGTGCGCCCGCGGGCCTGCGCTACGAGCCCGATATGGGTGCTGAGATCCCGCTCCACGCCACCGCCAACGGCAAGGCCTGGCTCGCCACGATGGATGACAAGCGAGCCAGAGCCATCCTCTCTGCACGCGGTTTGAAGCCGCCACCCGCTGCTGGGCGTCGCTGCCTCAAGAAGATCGACGATGTGATGGCCGCGGTGCGCAAGGCACGGGCACAGGGGTTCGGAACCGCGCTGGAGGAGGCGGAGACGGGGACAGCGGCGGTCGCCGTTGCGTTCCGCTCCGGGCTTGGCGCGGACGCTCCCGTGGCCGGCACCATCAGCGTTGCAGGTCCCCTGACGCGCATCACTCCTGAGCGCTACGAGACCTACGCAGAGGCGCTCAAGGTTGCCGCCCAGGAGCTTGCCGAACTGTGGCCCATCCGCGCCTTCACCGGGGAGGCGGTCTTGCGCGAGCCGCTTGGCGCATGAGCGGCAGTGACGCCCGCCCGGTTGCGCCGTGGCG
>CAZGNQ010000494.1:867-2129 GCA_964527285.1 uncultured Hyphomicrobiales bacterium
GCCGCTTGGTTCGCGGGGCTGCTTCTGGCTTGGGAGGCGGCCGGTTACCTCTCGCAGCTCCCGCCTTTTGTGCTGCCGCCGCCGTCGGTGTTCTTGACGCGCATCGTAGAAGAGCACGAACGGCTCATTCGCCATGGGCTGATTACCACGCAGCTTGTGGCCTATGGGTTTTTGGCCGGCGCGATCCCGGGCATCGTTTTGGGCTACATCATCGCGCGCTGGCGTTTGGCCGAGCAGCTCTTGTATCCGATGGTCGTCTTCATTCAGGGGCTGCCGAAGATCACGCTCGCGCCGCTGATGCTCATCTGGTTCGGGTTCGGAACGTTCCCCAAAGTTCTGCTTGCAGCGCTGATCACTGTCTTTCCAGTTCTTGTGGACAGTGTTGCTGGCTTTCGCAGCGTCGACAAGCGCCAATACTATCTATCGCGCTCCATGGGCGCGTCGTGGTGGCAGACGTTTCGGTACATCGAACTGCCCAGCGCGGCGCCTCAGATTTTCTCCGGACTGAAGATCACGATTGTCATCGCCGTGACGATCGTGATCGTCGTGGAGTGGCTGAACTCGCGCAACGGACTTGGATACTTGGTGCTTCGCGCCATGGATGCGAGCGATACGCCGCTCATCTTTGCAATCTTGGTGGTGGGATCGCTGATTGGCGTCTTACTCGCTTACGGCGTTTCACTTGCCGAGCATCTGCTGCTGCCGTGGAAACGACAGAACCACTGACTGCCCGCCACCACGGACCGAGCACACCAATAAAACAAAACGGGAGGAAGACCAATGAAACCAATCAAAACCTTCATTGCCGCAGCGTGCGTCCGCGTGTTGCCCCTGGCAGCGCACGCCAATGACGAACTGACGGTGATGCTCAACTGGACGGCGGACACAGCGCACCTTGGCTACGCGATGGCGGTGAAGAACGGTTACTACGAGGACGAGGGCCTTGATGTGACGTTCGAGGAAGGTCGCGGCTCGGGCGTGGCGGCGCAACTTGTCGCCACCGGCCAGGTGGACATTGGCTATGCTGACGCGGGTGCCGCGCTCAATGTTGCCTCGCAGGGTGCGCCAGTAAAAATCATCGCGACCATTTGGAAGGCTGGGCAATTCGGGCTTCAATACTTGGCCGACTCGGGGATCAAGACACCAGAAGATCTTCGCGGCAAGCGTATTGCCGTTGCGCCCGGCACGGCGATGGCACCGCTCGTCCCCGCATTTCTCGCCGCAAACGGGATGAGCGAGAACGACGTAGAGATCGTTTCGGC
>CAZGNQ010000495.1:0-2128 GCA_964527285.1 uncultured Hyphomicrobiales bacterium
CGTATGGGAGACCTCACGCCCGACCAGGCGCGGCGCAAGGCCGAAGCCTTGCGCGGCCAGACCCTGCAGGGCGTCGATGTCGCCGAAGAACGTAAGCGCGAGCGCACCGAACTCACTAGCCTGACCTTCGCTGAGGCCGCGGAACGTTATCTGTCGTCGCAGGGCCGCAACAACGTCTCCTGGGCCGAAACCCGTCGCCTCATCGAGCATGACGCCATCCCCGCCTTTGGAAGCAGACGCCTGAACACCATCAGCCGCGGTGACGTCGCGACGCTGATTGACCGTGTTGCGGCTCGCGCACCTGTGACCGCCCGGGCCCTGTTTGCCGCATTGCGTCCAATGTGCCAGTGGGCTCTGGAACGCGAGCTTGTCGAGACCAACCCGTGCGAAGGCCTGCGCCCGCCGGCGCCGCCGCGGGCGCGGGACCGAGTCCTAAGCCTGACAGAGTTGCGCGCCTTGTGGCTCAGCGCGGAGCAACTCGCGTATCCTTTCGGCCCGCTGTGGCAGATGCTCATCTTAACCGGGCAGCGCCTGAATGAAGTGGCCCGTGCGCGCTGGGACGAAATCGACCTCGACAACGGTGTCTGGACCATCCCCGGCCGGCTGATGGGTGAGGACGGAAGCCGGATCCGCGGCACGAAGAACACCGCCGCCCATTGGGTTGACCTGTCGCCGCAAGCCTTGGATGTCCTCACCAGATGCCCGCGCCAACAAGGTCCCTATGTGTTTTCGGTGACCGGGCGAACGCCGGTCTCTGGCTTCAGCAAGACCAAGGCGCGCCTCGATAGCCTGATGAGCCAACATCTGGACCAACAGCCGGAGGCTTGGCGCAACCACGATATCCGGCGCAGCGTCGCCACGCATATGGCAGAGGAACTCAGCGTAGATGAGGGTGTCATCGAGCGCATCCTGAACCATAAACCTCAAGGCATTAAGGCGGTGTATCAGCGGCAGCAATACCGCGACCGCCGCCGTGCCGCTCTGTTCCAGTGGGGAGCCTTCGTTGCCGAACTTGTGGCCGATGACGCCCACGGTTGACTTAGGCGACGCCGACTCACGTTACAAAGGCACTCAGAAACCTCATAAATCTCAAAAACCAAAAGCTGAGCAAAATCGCGTTTATTCTCAATGACTTGAGACGGCGCGCAGGGTCACTAATCGTGGTTCAATAAAGGATAGAAAATGGCCGAAAACCAAAAGAACACTGAGGTCCAGGTGCCGACTGAGCGGCACGCAGAGCTTGGTCGGATTTGGGAGGATGTGTTCAGTAAGCTTGCCAGCATTGAGAGTGACTATATCGACCAAGGGCCCGAGCGCAGCGTCGACTACGTCCGGAGCTCAGCCATTATATCCTTGCAGCTTTGTTGTGAAGGCATAAGGAATAGCTACAAAATTCTGGCCTCGTATGACCCAGAACTCCGATCGGATCTTCAGGAGAACTTGGAGCTCACCCTCATGCCAACACCTCTAGCTATTTTGTTTCTGGAGTTGGTCGAGCTGCAAAATGATCGGCCTAGCAGGCTACTAACCCATCATCGCTTCGACAGCGCCAGCGAAGGCCCGTACAACCTATCCCGGCGCTTCGTTATGGCGAAGGCAGTCGGGGCCGTTGTCGTGCTGCATACCACGGGCTTGAAGTTGAGCGAGGCGGCTCGGCGCGTGGCCGACACGCTAAATGAGGCGAAGTTTCCGAATCCCCGACAAAAGCCTTACTCCGCTTCCACTGTAAAAGACTGGTACAAGCGTCGCGACAAAAAGAAAGGCGACTTCCTTGCGCTGATCGCTCAGCAGCAAAGCGAACTTGAAGGTCTTCGAGAGATTTGCAGGCAGCGTGAGTGCAATGATGAACAAACACGCGCCAACATCTTGGCACGTCTGTATTTCTTCATTCAGGCGATCAGCTACGACTACAGATAACGGCGAGCGGGGTGGAACTAAGCGGGTCCACTCCCACCAAGGGTCCCTGCCAGACTCTTCCGCATCGTGCAAATCTCTGCACGAACCAAGGAGAATCTGAAGGAGACACCTATGAGCTACGATCCGCTTCTCACCCCACGTGATGCCTCCGCCTTTCTCGGTCTGTCGAGGAGCTGGCTCGCCAAGCTTCGGCTGACTGGAGGCGGCCCGC
>CAZGNQ010000496.1:0-2118 GCA_964527285.1 uncultured Hyphomicrobiales bacterium
ATGTCTTTGAGTGGTGCGCAGATCCGTGGCACGAGAATCACCAGGGCCGCCCGAACGGACAGGGCATATGGGATGGCGGCGGAGACTATAATCTTCGCGTTCTGCGCGGCGGGTCCTGGATCCGCAATCCGCAGACGCTCCGCTCCGCGTTCCGCGACTGGTACAACCGTGGCAACCGGAACAACTTCCTCGGGTTCCGTTTGGCGAGGACGTATACCCCTGGCGCATAGCCGCCCCATCCTGCATAGGCACCGCTCGCTTCATGTGCGCATGGAAAGATGGCGCGTTCAGACTGGCTCGTAGGTCTCTGAAAAGCTGCCATCCTCACGCGCCAGAAACGAGGCTGTCGCGGTGTTCACCTGAACCGGCGTCCAATAGCCGATACCGTAGCGCACGCCGGGGTGATCGACCGCGAATTGCTTCGCAAGTTCAATTGCGTCTTCCTCGGTCTCTACGCGCGGGATGATGGTTTCGCCTGTGTACGCCAAATCCTCCGACTCCCGGTAAACGAACCATACGCGCTCAACACCATAGTGATCCGGCGCTTGATGCACCTGGTCCCGATCGGATTTCGGCAGCACGCCCAACGCAAACGTCACGGCGTCTGGATCGGTTGCGATCACGCGTAAGTAGGCCCGCGCAGCCTGATCCGGTTCCTTGCGCCGCTGCTCCCAATCGCGCAACGTGCCAATCGGAATACGGAAGCGCTCGGAAAACTGCTCCTGTGTCAGCCCAAGCGCGCGGCGCACCACAGTCACCTGAGGCACGCGCCGTCTCGCGCGCTCGTGGGTCTCCAGCACCTCACCATTCCCTGTCCTCGTCATGATAACGCCGCCTTTCTGCTGGCTCAGCCTTTCTTGCCGAGATGATCCTGATCCGCTCGCCGCGAAGAGTGTGGGTGACTACCAGTACTTGCCCGCCCGCGATGCCGATGGTGATGAAGCGTTGCTCGCCATAGGCTTCGCTATCGTCCTCGAACTCAAGCGCGAAGCGGTCATCGAAAACGCGTCGCGCCTCCTCGAAGGTCACCTTATGTCCAACGCGATTCCCAAATGCCTTCGCGCGGTCCCACTCGAACCGGTCATCGCAGTAATCGTCATTATCCATGATATACGGCTTAGCCGTAGCTATGCAAGCCGTCCAGCAAGAGGGGGCATAATCCACAAAAACCTGCTCGGCGCGCGCGTCCAGTTGGGCTATCGGCCATCGGGACAGCCGAGGGCGTTCTGGGCGAGGACGGCCCTCCATCGGATCGAATGGAGAAAGCCGGGGGCCGGCGCGGGGGGAGGCCCGTTAGAGCCACACAGCGGCTCACACAACGACGTTTTCCCGATTTCCCGAGGGCCGGCGGTTCCCTCTGGGATGATGTGAACGCGGCGTATGCGGCGCTGTGCGCTCTCTGGCCGTCACAGTGTGCTATCAGCTCGGGCGGCCCCGTCCGAACTCGGGCGATCTTCGTGCCGTTGGATGCAAAGACCGAACGCAGGCCTGCGTAGGGTGTTTGCTCGGCTCAGGCTTTTCCATTAGACGAGCCCGACCCCTAGGAAGTTTCTTCTTCTAGCCTCCCTGCTTAAGCAGCCGCTGCACGCCGCTCGCATCGCGGTCGAGGCCCTTCAGATAAGCGCACGCGGCGCTGTCCGGCTCGGAGAGGCGCTGTTCTCAATCGCGCAGGGGCCCGGCGGTCATTCCCGATCGTTACGGCGCAGGGCATCCGCACGCTCACAAATCGCGCTGACCAGCCCGGTCTCAAACGCCTGTGCCAAGAAGCCCTCGCAGAACCGGTCCTTGCGAACCAGGAACGTGAGCAGTTTTGCCAACTGCTGCGGAGATGCCGAGCTTATGGCGTCGCGGTCGCCATAGAGCATCTCGGCTTCGCGACTGCGGCTCCATGTTGGCCAGTCAAACCCTGCGACAATCCATTCATGATCATAGAGGGCACGGACGAACTCTGACGCTTCGTCGCTGAAGCTGAAAAAGGGAAAGCTCTGGTCTGGCGCGCGCCACTCCCCGACCGTGAAGCCGGGCGCGCGCGGTCGTGGCGTCCAGCCAGCCAGCATCTCCACCATGGAGGCCGTCACCTCGATCTCGACGGGTTCATGATTGGTCATTGGCTATGTC
>CAZGNQ010000497.1:0-2111 GCA_964527285.1 uncultured Hyphomicrobiales bacterium
CCATCCCACCGGGCAGAGGCGTAGGCCGGCCGCAACGATTGTTCCCGCCATTGCATCACCGGCTGCCGAGATCTCAGATCCGAGGCGGCAGGGTTGCGATGTGCCGCACGCGCGGAGGGCTGCGCCATGTGGATTGGTGTCGATTTGGGCGGCACGAAAATATCGTGCACCGCACTGGACGATCAGGGCCAGGAACTGGTGCGCCAGCGCGTGGCCACACCGCGCAATGATTACACCGCCACACTCACAGCTATAGCGGACCTCGTTCAATCCGTCAGCGCTCACGCCGGCTCTGGGGCGCTACCGTCACCGATCGGCATTGGCATTCCAGGCTCACTGTCGCCGCGCGATGGAGGCGTGCAGAACGCCAATTCAACCTGGCTGAATGGCCGCGCCTTTGGCGAGGATGCCGCCAAGGCGCTGGGCCGGCCGGTTAAGGTCGCGAACGACGCCAACTGCTTCATCCGCTCCGAAGCGCAGGACGGCGCCGCCCATGGTGCGCGCGTGGCATTCGGTGTGATCCTTGGCACGGGCACAGGTGGGGCTGTGGCGCTGCACGGTGAACCCCTGCACGGGCCCAACGCGATCTGCGGGGAGTGGGGCCACAATCCGCTGCCATGGGCAAGGCCGCCAGAGGACCCTGAGATCTCCGAGGTACCTGATATATCTGAGGTTCCTGGGCCCGCCTGCTGGTGCGGGCGCCATGGGTGCCTGGAAACATGGCTCTCAGGGCCAGGCCTCGCAGCCGACCACGCGCGCCACACCGGCGAAGCGATTGCCAGCGAAGAGATCGTCGCGCGGGCCGGGAATGGCGATGCCGCCGCGCAGGCCGCGCTTGATCGTCACCGCGACCGCCTCGCCAGAGGGCTCGCCAGCGTCGTGAACGTGATTGATCCCGATGTCATTGTGCTCGGCGGTGGCCTCAGTCGGCTGCCGCATCTCTATGACCAACTGGACGAAGCCGTTGCCGCGTACGTTTTTGCGCGATTGCCACGGATTTGCATTCGACCGCCGGTGTTTGGCGATGACAGTGGTGTTCGCGGTGCCGCGCTTCTGGCGCGCACGACACGGGACGATGCGGCCACTTAAGAAGCCTGGGCCGACCATAGCCCCGTGGACGCTTTGATGTTGCTTACTGTCGCGCGTCCTCGCACGCAGCAAGCGGCGCTGGGCGCAGGGCCTTCAAGCGGCCTTCAATCATCAGCCCCCCGTAATCGAGCAGCACGTCAAGCGGAACGCCATGCTCGGTTAGCAGCATGCTGAATTCACTTTCGGGCAGGCCTTGCGTTTCGCTAAGGATCTGAGACGGGCCCTCGGTGGCATCGGCCTGCGTGCCTGGATCGCCGCCGGGCGCTGGATAAAAACTGATTGTGATGGGCCAGGCCCGCACCGGACCGGGCAGCGCAGCGCGTGCGGCATCGGCCTGTGGGTCAACCGCATCTTCGGGACCGATGGCGACAACGGTACGGCGCACCAGCGGCTCGACGCGGGCGCCGTCGAACAACGGCAGCGTGACAGTTGTTGCACCGGCCCGCGCGGCCTTGATGATGGCCCGCGTGTGGGCGACAGGCATGAAAGCGGGGCCCTCCAGGCGGTGTTCTGCTGCGGCTGGCGCCAGCATGTTCACCATCAGCGGCCCGGCCTGCATTGCACCTTGTGCAAGGTGGTGGGGTTTGACGCTCGCATCGCGGCCAGGGCGCCGGCTGGGCAACGCAACGCCCGGCACGTTGCCCACCGCGTTGGGCATGCGTTGTGCGCGACCGGCCACGTCCACATCCAGTGCGGTGTTCTGGAATGTCTGCATCGTGAACGTCATCTGGCGCTGGTCATCGCTCTCCCACGTCTCGTTGAAGGTGTCGCTGAGAACGCTGCCGTCCTCGCGCACCGTCATGCGCAAAACGAGCCGCAGCGTCTGCTGCCAGCCGACGCAGGGCGCGCCCTGCAGCGCAATCGCCATGCGCCCCTCAACCGCAGTCACCCCACTGCCGGGCGCCACATCACGCAACGACAACGTGAACAGGGCTTCGTGCGGCATGAGGGCAACGGGGCGGGAGGCCACCATGTCGCCATTACCGACCCTTTGGTCGCCGACCTGGGCACGCCCGGCATCC